>JAFTUJ010000231.1 GCA_017466305.1 Thermoguttaceae bacterium | reverse complement strand
GCCCAAACGCTTCGTCGTCTCCCGCGTTTCGGCGACGCTTCTTCCCCTATTTTAACGTCGCGACGTTCTCGTCGTTAAGCGTTTCGCTTCCAAGGCGGCAAAACCGGCAAATGCGCGTCGAACTCGTCGAGCAACGCTTGTTGGTACGCGCCGGCGAACTCTTCGTTAAGGAATTTGTCGATCGCCTCGTCGTAAAAGCGCGCCCAGCTCGCTTCTTCGGCGCCCGGGTTGATCGGATAAAAGAGCGCGTCGTTCGCCAGCGCGGCCTTATAGTCGCCCGGAGCGTCGCCGATCATCAGCGTTCGGTTTTTCGGATACAACTTTGCGAACGCCAACGATTCCTTCTTCGTTCCGACTTCTTGCCCGCAGATCGCTTGCACGAGCGGAAGGAGCCCTTGGTTTTCCCATTCCTTAATCAACGCGGCTTGCGGCGTCGCGGAGACGACCAACACGTCCGCTTTCCCTTGCAACTTGCGCAACGAGTCCGCGACTTTCGGGAACGGCGGAACGCCCTCGCCGACGATACGGTCGATCGTTTCGTTAACCGCGATCGACCAAGCGAGCGTTTTCTTCATCAGCGGGTCGCCCGTTTTCTCGACGTATTCGGCCAGCGCGACGTTCCCCAACTTCGTTTCGGCGTTCATCCAGTCGACCAAAACTTGCGGAATCTCGATCGAAACGCCGCGACTCGCGACTTCCGGTCGCTCGTTCAAGAGGCGGAAGACCTCGACCAACGCCGGAAAGCGGTTGATTCCGCGCGTCTTCGAGTAAAGGTTGACGAACTCCGCCGCCTCGCGAGCGTATTTGCTGACGCCCTTCAAGCCCCAATGCTCGACGATATTCGGAACGAAACACTCTTTATGTTTCAACTCCATCGTGTCGAACGCGCAACCGTCGGAGTCGATCCCGACAAGAAAATCGCAATTCTTCTTAAAATCGATCATTGCAAAACGCCTCCTTCCGGTTGGGGCCGGATTTTAGCGCGTCGTTCTCAATTTTCAAAACAACGCGAATAAAGAAACAAAAATCAACGACAATTCAACGAAAACTCTCTTCCCGCAAAATCGTCGTTTTCATTGTATCCGGGCCGGCGCGAAAAAAAAGGGGGGGCCGTCGACGCGTCGCGTTTTCGCCGTCCAAAAAATTTTCGCCTCCGCCGATTCGCCGCGTTTTCGCCGCCGTCCGCCGCCGTCCGCCGCCCTAAAGCTCGTCGTTTTTCCAACCGCCGTCAAGAAACAAAAAAAGAGTTCGTCGCGAAAACGAACTCTTAAAAGAATGCCGAAGAGAGGACTCGAACCTCCACCCCCAGTTACGAGGACTAGGACCTGAACCTAGCGCGTCTGCCAGTTCCGCCACTTCGGCTACTCTGTTTGTTATTATAACGCAAACCTCCCCTTTGTAAAGAGCCGAACCGAAATTTTTCTCAATTTTTTCTCCGCGACGTTCGCCCTTATCTCGCGACGTCGTTTTTTTCGCGTCGATTTCTCGGAGAAAAGCCCGACGCCGCGACGAGCCCCGCTTGAAACCGCCGCGAGAGCGCGTATAATCGGAACGAAACGGCGGAAATCGCGTCGATTTTCCCCCCGCTTTTCCCCGATTTTGTCAATATATATTAATAAACGCTTAAACGACGCGCGCCGGAGCGTTCCGCCGACGGTTTCGAGCGATTTTCGTTCGCTCGACTTGTCGCCGTTTGCCGCCGCTTGCCGCGCCGTCGTTTTCGCGTCCAACTCGAATCGCTCCGACCGATGAAAAAAACGTTTTTAGAACTCGAACCGGAACTTTGCAACCCGGAAACCGCCTATTTTCACATTCTCCCGATTCCTTACGAAGGAACCGTTTGTTTCGGCAAAGGAACCGACGAGGGCCCGGACGCGATTCTCGCCGTCTCCGACCAAATGGAGTATATCGACGAAGAGACGCTTTACCCGTTTTACAAACGCGGCGTCTTCACCTGCGACCCAATTCCCGCCGCGGAAACGCCCCGCGAAGAAATGGAGCGCATCGAAGCGACCGTCCGCCGCCTCGACCTCTTCCGCCCCGACCGTTTCCCGATCGCGCTCGGCGGCGAACACTCCGTTTCCGGCCCGATCATTCGCGTCGCGGCGGAAAAATACGACGATTTGAGCGTCCTGCAGTTCGACGCGCACAGCGACCTGCGCGACGCGTTCGGCCCCGGCGGTCGCGACTCGCACGCGTCGGTAATGGCGCGGGCTCTCGATTGCGTCGAGACGGTCGTTCAGGTCGGAATCCGCAGTTTTTCGGAGGAAGATTTGGAGCGTTTCCCGAAACAGGTCGAAAACTTCTTGACGCCGACGATGTTGGAGGACGATTTCGACGGCTGCGTCGAAAAAGCGTTAACCCGTTTAACGAAAAACGTTTACATTACCGTCGACATGGACGCGTTCGACCCGGCGGTCGCTCCGGGCGTCGGGACGCCGGAACCGGGCGGGCTTTCTTGGCGGCAGCTCGTTCGTTTCGTTCAAGCGGTCGTCGCGGCGAAAAACGTCGTCGGCGCGGACGTCGTCGAGACGGCGCCCCTCGGCGGTCGGCATCTCGTTACCGAGTTCGCCGCGGCGCGCTTGGTCGCGAAGATAATGACCGCCGTCGGTCGCAAAAAAGCGTTTTAACGTTCGACGCCGACGCTTCGACGCCCGTCCAACTCCCCCAAACTTCCCGTTTTAACCTCCGCTTTCCAGCGAACAGCCGCCAAGGAGCCGCGCCATGCCGACGTTCCACCGTTCGAAACGCCGTTTGTCAACGCTAAATAAACGCGCCGTCGCCGCAATTTCAACGCTTTTAGCGGCGCTCTCGCCGACGCCGCTCTTCGCGGGCGGCGTTTATTCGCCGTTCAACGTCGCCTTCCCGAACGGCGTCGCGCAACCGTCGCGCTCCGGCCCGGTCGCGCTCGTCGACCGTTTCGACGCTCCGGACGCTTGGCCGGAAATCAAAAATTACCGCGACGCGCTTTCGATCGAAGTCGGCGCCGAGTTCGACGGCGCTCCGGCGCTCGTCGTCGCCCGCAAAACGACGAACCCAAACGACCCGGAGGACGGCGATACCGCTTGGAACGCGACGAGCGTTCGGCGCCCTCTTCCCGACGGCGCGCCCGGCGGCGAGTTCGTCGTTCGCGTCGCGGCGAAAGCGTCGAAAACCGCGTTGGCCGGAAACGACGACGCGACTTGGAAGGGTTGCGCCGTTCTTTGGTTCGACGGCGACGGCGAGCCTTGCGGCGAAACGCCGTTCCTCTTCGCGGCGGGCGTCGGCGACTTTTTCGGGTCTAGCGCTTTTTCCGGTCGCGTTCCGGACGCGGCGGCCTCGTTCGCGATTCGGCTCGGATTCGATATTCCCGACCTCGCGCTCGGCGATTGGGTCGCGATTCGCTCCGTCGAGTTCGAAACGCCGGTCGACGCCGCCGCGCCGTTCCGCCGTTCGGGCGAATTTATTTCGGAAATTTTCCCCGGCGCCGGTTCGCAAGTAAGTTGGGACGCCGACCTGCCCGCCGGAACCGCCGTTCGTTTCCAAATCGCGACCGCGCCGGCGCTCCCCGACGTCCCGCAAACCGCCGAAACGTCCCAAGACGCCGAAACCGCGCAAACATCCGACGTTTCCCAACCCAACCACCCTCCCCAACTCCCCCAACTCCCCGGCGACTTCGGCGAATTCGTCGGCCCGGACGGAACCGCCGCGACCTTTTTCGACGCGCCGTTCGCCGTCGACGCGCCCTTTTTCCGATACAAAGCGACGCTCGTTCCGAACGCCGACGGCTCGAGCGCGCCGACGCTCCGCTCCGTTGCGATCGGCGACCGCGTCGACGCCCGCTTCCGCGTCGGCGGAGACGACCAAGCGCCGAAGGTTAGCGTCGTCGGCCAGTTCGCCGCTCCTTCTCGCGACGGAAGCGCCGCCGTCGAAATCCAACTCGACGACGCGTCCCCGCTCCGTTGGTCGACGTTCAAACTCGCCGTCGACGAAACCGAAATCGCCAATTTCACTCAAACCGCCCAAAGCGCCCAAAACGCTCAATTTAACGAAAATTCCGCCGCGTCCGACGCCGCCGCGCCGCGCTTGAACGTCGACTTCGCCGCTTCGCGCCTTTCGCTGACGCCGCCGGAAAACGCGCCTTGGTCGCCGGGCCTTCACTCGGTCTCCGTCGAAATCGCCGACGTCGGCGAAAACTCGGTCGTCGCGCGCAAATTTTTCTTCGTCGGCGACGCGCCGAAAACGCCCCGTTGCACGCTCCGCGACGACGGGACGACGCTAATCGACGGCGTTCCGTTCTTCCCGATCGGCATATACGGGGTCTCGCCCTATCCGTCGAACGGTTTCGACCTGAACCGCGCCTTCGCCGACCTGAAAGCCGCCGGTTTCAACTTCGCTCAATCTTATTTCGACGGGCGAACGGACGCGTTCCTCGCCGCCGCGGAGAAACACGACTTCAAACTTTGGGTCGGCGTCGACGGCCCGGACGAACGCCTTCTCGACGTCGAGCGTCATTCCCCGGCGATTCTCGCTTGGTACGTCGGCGACGACACCGCGATGTATTACACGCCCGAAGAACTCCGCGACCGAAGCGACTCCTTGCGCGCCGTCGACCCGACCCGCCTCTCGACGCAAGCGGACGTCGTTTCGGCGCCGGAAGTCTCGAACTACTTCTTTTACGTCGACGGAACGGACGCGTTTTTGCCGGAAATTTACCCGTTCCGCCGCGACGAGCCGGAATGGGGCGAACGCTCCGTCGCCGCGACGCTCCGCGATATGCGCATCAGCCGCCGCGACGCCGCGCTCGCCGGAGACGGCCCGAAAGCGATTTGGCCGATTTTGCAGTCGTTCAAAGGTTGGGGTTGGACGCGCTTTCCGACGTTCCGCGAGTTGAACGCGACCAGCTTCGCCGCGCTCGTCGCCGGAGCGAACGGGATCGTTTGGTACACGTACGGCGATCAAGTCGAGCCGGAGCGAAACTTGCCGAATTACGGAAGCTGCGCAAACCCGGAAGTTTGGGAAAACTTAACGACCGTCTCGAAACGAATCGCGTCCCTTCAAACGGTTCTTGTCGAGCGAACGCGCCCGGAACTCCAACCGTCGACGACCGTTTTAAACGGCCCGGAACTCGATCCGCTCGGCGGCCCGTCGGTCGTTTCGCTCCTCAAAGTTAGCGGCGACGAAATTACCGTTGTCGCCGTCAACGCGTCCCCGGAACCGGTCGAAGTCCGTTTCGACTTCTCCGCGACCGCGCCGAGCAACGCTCAAATCCCCGTCGAACGCCTCTTCGAAGACGGCGCGACGGCGACGCTCGACGGCGGTTTCCTCGTCGACCGCTTCGAAGGTTTCGACGTCCGCGTTTACCGTTGGCCCGCCCCGGCGACGCTCGCCGCCGAGTAAAAACTTCCGCGACGGAAAAAACGCCGCGTTCGTTCGCGTCGTCGGCGTCTTCGGTGTCTTCGGCGTTTTCTCCCTCGGCGTTTTTTCCCGCGAACCGCCGCTCGTTTTTACCGCTATTAATATATATTGACAAAATCGCCGTTTTACCCCGCCTTCGCTTCCGTTGAAGCGCGTTAAAATCGGCGTTTTAGGCAAATTAGCGTAACCCGTTTCGACGCCGTTTCGCTCTTGAAGCGCGTTAAGCGCCCGCGCCGGGGACGACCTCGACGCGGTTCCGTTTCCTTAGGGACGACCCTAAACGAGACAAAAATCGACCTTTTAACGATGAATTGGATTTTGCTCTTTATCGCCGGTCTCCTCGAGTGCGCTTGGACGGTCGGCATGAAGTACTCGCGCGGTTTTTCCGCTTTTTGGCCGTCGTTGGCGACGCTCGCGGCGATGCTCGGCAGCGTTTGGCTCCTCTCGACGGCGATGAAAACGCTCCCGATGGGCGTCGCGTACCCGGTTTGGACCGGAATCGGAATCGTCGGCGCGGCGGTTTTGGACGTCGTTCTCTTCGGCGCGCCGGTTTCGCTCCCGAAAACGATCTGCGTCGCGCTGATTCTCGCCGGAATCGTCGGGTTGCGCCGCTTTGGGTAACGCGTTTTCCGACGGCGTTTTTTCGCTTTATTCCGCCCATTTTATCTAAACGGCGCGTTTTCAAGCGTTTTTTTCCTCTCGGAACGCCGTTCGAAGGGCCGCCGTCCTCTTGTCGCTTTTCAAAAAAGGCGTATAATGAACGGTAGCGTCGGGCCGTTGCAAGCCGACGCCCGACGCCGCGCCTCGAACGCCGACTTTTCGCCGCCCGAACGCGCCGGCTTTCGCATTCCACCTACTTACCCCATTTTATCTCTCCAAGGAGACCATAAATGTCCGAATACCGAGTCGAACGCGACACGATGGGCGAAGTCCGCCTTCCTCACGACGCTTATTACGGAGCGCAAACGCAACGCGCCGTCGAAAACTTCCCGGTTTCCGGTTCGCGCATCGCTCCGGAACTGATTCACGCGATCGGCCTCTTCAAATGGGCCGCCGCTCAAGCGAACGCCCAACTCGGCCGCTTGACGAAAGGTCGCGCTCCGCTCGGTGAAAAAGAACTCGCCGCGTTGTACCAAGCCGCTCGCGAAGTCGCCGACGGCAAACTCGACGCCGAATTCCCGATCGACGTTTACCAAACCGGTTCCGGCACCTCGTCGAATATGAACGCGAACGAAGTCATCTCGAACCGCGCGCTCGAACTCGCCGGTTACGACCGCTTCTCGCAAGAAAAACCGATTCACCCGAACGACCACGTCAACTGCGGTCAATCGACGAACGACTCCTTCCCGACGGCGATTCACGTCGCGGTCGCGGTCGCCATTAAAGAACGCCTCATCCCGGCGCTCGAAAAATGCCTCGCGATTCTCAAACGTCAATCCGCCGAATGGCAAGACGTCCTCAAAATCGGCCGCACCCACTTGGCCGACGCGACCCCGTTGACCCTCGGTCAAGAATTCGGCGGTTTCGCCCGTCAATTCGAACTTGCGATCGAACGCTGCCATCTCGCGATCGAACAAGTTTGCGAACTCCCGTGCGGCGGCACCGCCGTCGGCAGCGGCATCAACTGCGACCCGAAATTCGGCTCCACCGTCGCCGCGATTCTCGAAAAAGAAACCGGTATCGCTTTCCGCGAAGCCGCCGACCACTTCGAAGCGAACGCCCAACGCGACGGCCTCGTCGCCGCGCACTCGCTCCTCAAAGCGGTCGCGACGACCCTTTCGAACGTCGCGAACAACATCCGTTGGCTCGGCTCCGGCCCGCGTTGCGGCTACTACGAAATCATCCTCAAAGACCTCCAACCGGGCAGCTCGATCATGCCGGGTAAAGTCAACCCGGTCGTCTGCGAAAGCGTCATGCAACTCGCGGCGAAGGTCGTCGGGAACGACACGACGCTCGGTCTCTCCGGCGTTTCGGGCGGTCAATTCAAACTCAACATTTTGATGCCGGTTATGGCCGACGCCGCGCTCGAATCGGTCCGCATTTTGGCCGGCGGCGCCGACGTTTTCGCCGACAAGTGCCTCCAAGACATTCAAGCGAACCGCGAAAAATGCGCGTCCGCCGTCGAACAAAGCCTCTCGATCGTCACCGGCCTCAACCCATACATCGGGTACGAAAAAGCCGCCGCGCTCGCGAAAGAAGCCTTCAAAACCGGCAAAACGATCCGCCAACTCTGCGAAGAAAAAGAAATTCTTCCGCCGGATCAACTCGCCGAAGGTCTCGACCCGATGCGCATGACGAAACCGCTCCAAAGCTGAGCGTTAAGTCGCGTCGCGCTCGGTTGACGACGCAAGTCGCTTAACCGACGTTAAATCAAGACTTCCCCGCCAACCGTCGAGCGTTCCTTCGAGGCGCGTTCGACGGGTCGGGGTCGTTTTGTCCCAACGTCGCGTTTTGTTCCGCAAAGCGCGGCGTTTTTCGCCTTGCCAAGGCGTTTTGGAGGCGTTTTCGCCTTGTCCTTTATATCCGAAACCGCCCGTCGTCCGACTTTTCCTCCGCGTTTGCCTCAAATTTTCGCGATGTCCGCCAAAGAAAACGACCTCTACCGCCGCGCCCTCGACTTTCTTTACAAACGCACGAATTACGAAACGTTTCAAAAAATCCCTTACGAGGAAATGCGACGCAACCTTTTGCGGTTAAAAGACTTCCTCGCGTTCCTTGGAAATCCGGAAAAGAACTTCAAGATTGCTCATATCGCCGGAACCAAAGGCAAAGGAACGGTTTGCGCTTCGCTCGACGCGCTCCTTCGCGCTCGGGGGCGTCGCGTCGGTTTGTTTACGTCGCCGCACATCGAAGAGCTGACCGAACGTTTCCAAATCAACGGAAGACGTTGCGGCAAAACGCTTTTCGCGGAAACGCTTCTCGAACTCGCCCGCCTTTACGCTCGTTTCGAACGGGAACGCGGCGACGCCCGTCCGTTGACGTTCTTCGAATGGTCGCTCGTCGTCGCGCTCGTTTTGTTCGCTCGCGCCGAAGTCGACGTCGCGATTCTCGAAGTCGGGCTCGGCGGCAAGTTTGACGCGACCAACGTTTGCGACGCCGACGTCGCCGCGATTACGAGCGTCAGTTACGACCATTGCGACGTTCTCGGTTCGACGCTCGAAGAGATCGCCGAAGAGAAGGCGGGCATTATTAAGTCTTCCGCGCCGGTCGTTTGCGGCGTCGGTTTTTCGCAAATTTTGAACGCTCGCGCGGCGCGTCTCCCCGGCGGCGTCGCGGCGCGCTCGCTCGACCCGGAAACGACGATTTCCGCCGCCGACGTCGAGTCCGTTCGCTCCGTCGTTCGCCGTCGAGCGGAAGAATTCGACGCTCCGTTTTATCAAATCGACGCGATAAGCCCCGAAGTCGCGGCGCTTCCGTCTCCGCCGTTCGACGACTCGCGCCGTTGGAACTTCGAAATCGCGCTGCAAATTTTGAGCGTTCTCGAACCGAACGCGTCCGCCCTTTCGCCGGAAACGCTCCGCCAAGCCGCGACGCAAATCGTTTTGCCTTGTCGTTTCGAACAAGTTTCGCAGTCGCCGGCGGTTTACGTCGACGGAGCGCACAACCGCGCTTCGGTCGCGGCGTTCGTTCAAGCGGCGCTCGAACGTTTCCCGAACCGCAAAATCAAGATTCTTTTCGCGACGACGGTCGGCAAAGACGTTCGCGGCATGTTGGCCGAAACGGCGCCGTTCGTCGACGAAATCCTCCTCACCGAACGTTCGCAGGAAGCGCGCGCTCTTCCGATCGACGAGCTAATTCGCGCGACGGAAAACGTTTTAGAAGAAGGTTTTACAGAAGGCGATCCCATTCGCTGCAAAATTCGCGTCATTCCGGATTTTCGCGCTTTCCTCGCCGACTATTTCGCGCGTTCGCCCCGTTCGGACGAAGTTCTTTGCGCGATCGGTTCCTTTTACTTCGCGGCGGCGGTCAAAGCGACGGCTAAAAACGCGAAACGCTAACGCTCGACGCGACGCTCGGTCCCCAACCGCTAAAAACCGCTAAAAACCGCTAAAAACCGCTAAAAAAAGCTAAAAAAAGCTAAAAAAAGCTAAAAAAAGCTAAAAAAAGCTAAAAAAAGCCAAAAAAAGCCAAAAAAAGCCAAAAAAAGCCAAAAAAAGCCAAAAAAAGCCAAAAAAAGCCAAAAAAAG
>JAFTUJ010000230.1 GCA_017466305.1 Thermoguttaceae bacterium | reverse complement strand
TCCGCCCTTAAACCGCGAAAATTCGGCGGCCTTCGAGCGTTTTGTCGAAACGCTCCGACCGTCGAATTTTCCGAAAACGCCGCAACGTCGCCGACGCTCTATTTTCCCTAAACTCCCCGCGTTACCAAACGAGATAGTTCCCGCCGTAAGTGAGCCCGGCGCCGAACCCGGCGAGGAGCAATTTGTCGCCGCGCTTCAACAAACCGCCGCGGTTCATCTCGTCGAGAGCGATCGGAATCGACGCCGACGCGGTGTTCGCGACGCGCTCGACGTTGATGTAAAACTTCTCTTCCGGCAACTTCAAGCGGTCGGCCGCCGAACAAATAATCCGATAATTCGCTTGGTGCGGAACAATCCGCTTCACGTCGCCAAACGTCAACCCGTTGCGCGCCGCCAACTCGTTCGCGACCTCCGCCAACGCCTTCACCGCGAAGGAGTAAACCTGCGTCCCGCCCATTTGCAAGACGTGCGCCAGCGGATGATGGAGCGAATCGCTCGAACGACAACCGCCTTCAAGCGTTAAATGTTTTCCGCCCGCGCCGTCGGCCTTCATCATCGAGTCGACGATTCCGCTTTCGTCGTCGCTAGCCGTCAAGACCGCCGCGCCGGCGCCGTCGCCGAACAAAATACAAGTTTTATGATCGTTCCAGTCGACTTTCCGCGACATCACTTCGGAACCGATTAAGAGAATCGGGCGTCGAAAATTCGGGTTCGCAAAGAAGTTTTTCGCGATTTCCAGGTTGTAAATAAATCCGCAACAAGCGGCGCTCATATCGAACGCGGCGGCGTTTTTCGCGCCGAGTTGGTCTTGAACGACGCAAGAGGTCAACGGCGTCGGCGCGTAGTCCGGGGTCGACGTGCTGACGATAATCATCCCCAAATCTTCGGGGCCGATTCCCGCCGACTCCATCGCCCGACGCGCCGCGATCAGCCCCATCGAGGAAGCGGATTCGTCGTCGGCGGCGATGTGCCGCGCCCGGATGCCGGTGTGCGAAAAAATCCATTCGTCCGACGTTTTCGGCAAACGTTCCGCGAGCTCGTCGTTAGTAACGACGCGCTCGGGGAGGTAAGAACCCGTTCCCGCTATTTTAACTCGGATCATCAAAAAACTCGTATTATTTTAAAAGGCGTTGCGGCGACAAGAACGACGGATTAAACGCGTCGTATCAATAAGGGCAATTATAAGCTTTGCGACGGCTTCCGTCAAGGGAAAAAATGACGCGCTCGCCGGGCAAAAGTCCGATTTCGCGTTTTTTTTCGAAAAAAATACCAAAACGCTCGATTTTAAGCGTCCAACATTCGACGATTCTTCGCCGATGATTTTATCGTCGCCCAAGCGCGCCGACTTTAACGCTTTTTCCAAACGCGACATTTTTCCGGAATTTGCGCGTCGCAGCGACCGTTTTTTTAAGACGCGCCAAACTTTTTCGCCGTCAAATTCTCCGCAATTTCCTTTTTTCCCCTCCGCTCGCCAACGCCCCTAAAAATTCTTTGACGACGCTAATTTTCGCTCGTCGTTTCGTTCGCTTCCGTTTCGTTCGCTTCCGTTTCGTCCGGCTCGACGACGAACGCGTCGCGAACGGTCGCCAAGAACTCCTCTTCGGTCGCGACGCGAGCGATTTTGTCGCGGAAGTTGCGTCCGCCGGGTCGCCCTTTAGAATAATGACAAGCGATTTTGCGCATCATGACGACGGCGCGTTCTCTACCGAAACGGTCGACGACAAGCGAATAATGCTTCAAGAGGAGGTCGCGCTGTTGGCGGAGCGTCGGGTCGGGCTCGGGCGTCTCGCCGCGGAGCGCTTGCGCGATCTGTCGGAAAATCCAAGGTTTGTCGAGTCCGGCGCGCCCGATCATGATCCCGTCGACCGGGTAATTTTTGAGGCGTTCGACCGCTTCGCTCGGCGTTTTGATATCGCCGTTCCCGATCAGCGGAATGGAGCGGAGGACGCCCTTAATCTTCGCGATTTCGTCCCAATCGGCAAAACCGGAATACATCTGTTTCGCGGTGCGCCCGTGAACGGTCAACGCGGCGGCGCCCGCCTCTTCGACCGCTTGCGCGACGTCGACGGCGTTGATCGAATCGGCGGTCAGCCCGAGCCGAATCTTCGCGGTAACCGGCGTCGGCGCGCAAATTCGAGCGACTCGCCCGACCAACTCGCCGACTTTCGCCGGGTCGCGGAGCAAATAGGAACCGCTCGCCGACCGTTTCGCGATCGCCGGCGCCGGGCAGCCGAAATTCAAGTCGACGACGCTGACGTTCAGCTCCTTCGCCAGTCGGCGCGCCAATTCTTCGAGCGTTTCCGGGGTGTTGTCCCAAATCTGCACCGCCAACGGTCGCGGCTCCTCGGCGACGCCCCAAAGTCGCGGCGGCTCGCCGTCTCCGCGCGCCTCCATACAGACGAACGCCCGCGCGCTGACCATCTCCGTCGCGATCAGCCCGACCCCGCCGAGATAACGCAACAGCTCCCGATGCGCGAAGTTCGTGTACCCGGCCATCGGCGCCGACAAAACCGGCGGCGAAACGACGACGTTCCCGATCGTTAGCGACGTTTTCAAGATTTTTCCCCTTATTAATATATCGACGTACTAATGAAAGACGTCGTTTTTGCCGCGCCTTCAGATTTCGCGTCCGACGCGGCGACCGTCCGCTCGCGCCCGCTCGAACGCCCGACGCCGAACGTTCGAAGCAAACGTTAATATTATAAAAGTTTCCGCGTTTTCCGCAAGCGG
>JAFTUJ010000229.1 GCA_017466305.1 Thermoguttaceae bacterium | reverse complement strand
GGCGACGCGTTCGGCGGCGGTTCCTTCGACGCGACGCCGGCCGGCGACTCCGGTTTCGGCGCCGACGCGGAAGCCGCTCCGGTTGCCGCGCGCGCTCCGGAAACGACTTACACCGGCAAAGACTTCCTGTTCCTCGTTCCTTGCCTCCTCTTCGTTCTCCTCGCGACGATCGGCGCTTACGAGCTCTGCCGCACCATTTGGAGTTACGAAGAAGCGTCGTTCGACATTACCGGCCCGGTTCTCGATATGATCGCCAATATGGTCGGCTTAACGAAGTAACGTCGCAAGCGATTTAGTCGCGCGATTTGAAAACTCCGTCGTTTTTTGAAGCGGCGGAGTTTTTTCTTGTTCGCGCCTTCCCCCCCGCTTGCGTCGAACGTTAAATCGGATATAATAAGGTTTTCCGGAAGGGACTTGGCGTTTCGCCCCTTTCGTTCCCTTCCTCTCGCGTTTTTGCTCTTGAATCAATTCTTACCACGTTAAACTCAAATTGGGACGCAATGTCGGATAAAATTTACGACGCGGTCGTCGTCGGCGCCGGTATGTCGGGGCTGGCGGCGGGTATTCGAATGGCGCAATTCGACCGCAACGTCTGCATTCTGGAAAAACACAGTACGATCGGCGGTTTGAACTCCTTTTACCGTCGCAACGGTCGCAACTTCGACGTCGGTCTGCACGCGCTGACGAACTACGTTCCGAAGGGAACGAAAGCCGGTCCGTTGGCGCGCATCGTTCGCCACTTGCGCATGTCTTGGGACGAATTCGGTTTAACGCAGCAAAACGGCTCGTCGATCGCGTTTCCGGGCGTTTCGTTGAACTTCACGAACGACTTCGGCGTCTTGGAAGCGGAGGTTGCGGAGAAGTTCCCGACGCAAATCGACGGTTTCCGCCGCATGGTCGACGGTTTGGTCGGTTACGACCAGCTCGGCCTTGGGACGGCGGGCGGTTCGGCGCGCGAGTACGTCTCGTCGCACATTTCGGACCCGGCGTTGGTCGACATGATTTTCTGCCCGCTCCTTTATTACGGCGGCGCTCGCGAGCAAGACATGGAGTTCGGCCAATTCTGCGTCATGTTCCGTTCGATTTTCCTCGAAGGTTTCGCGCGCCCG
The DNA here is from genome assembly GCA_017466305.1 of Thermoguttaceae bacterium. Classification (GTDB taxonomy): domain Bacteria; phylum Planctomycetota; class Planctomycetia; order Pirellulales; family Thermoguttaceae; genus RUG369. The sequence goes on along the minus strand of JAFTUJ010000229.1, from coordinate 6,587 downwards.
TTCGACGGCGTTCGACACATCCTCTTGAAGTTGCTGAAAAAGTTCCGCAACTTAGGCGGCGAACTGCGTTTGCGTTGCGGCGTCGAGCAGATCGTTTCGGACGGCGACTCGGTCGACCGCATTATCTTGGACAACGGCGAAGAAATCCGCGCGAAACGTTACCTTTCGTCGGCGGGCTGGCCGGAAACGATGAAGCTCTGCGGTCTCCCGGACGCGGCGGCGCAGCTTCCGGCGGGCAAGCTCGGTTTTATCGAAACGATCAGCGTCTTGGACGCGCCGCCGAAAAAGTTCGGACACGACAAAACGATCGTTTTCTTCAACGACTCGGAGCGTTTCGACTACCGCAACCCGAACGAATTGGTCGACTTGCGCAGCGGCGTCGTTTGCTCGCCGAACAACTTCGCGTACACGGAGCCGCTTGAAGAGAACATGATTCGCATCACCGCGCTGGCGAACTACGACTTGTGGCGTCAACTTTCGCCGGAGGAATATCGCCGTCAAAAGCTCCTTTGGTACGAACGCACTTTAGAGTCGGCGGCGCGTTTCATTCCGGACTTCCGGCGACACGTTGTCGACGTCGACATGTTCACGCCGTTGACGATTCAGCGCTACACGGGCCGCGAACGGGGCGCGATTTACGGCGCCGCGGACAAAAAATACGACGGCTTGACGCCCTTTAAAAACCTCTTTGTTTGCGGCGCGGACCAAGGGATGGTCGGCGTGATCGGCGCGCTCGTCAGCGGCGTCGCGATCGCGAACAAGTACGCCTTAGCCGACTGACGCGCTTCCGCCGCTTCGCTTTAACTCCTTGAAACGTCGAGCTTTCCCGCTCGACGTTTTTTCTTTGCCGCTCGTTTCTTGCGTCTCTCGTCGCGCTTTTCCCGTCGCGAAGAACATTTTTAAAAATGCTTGACGTCGCTTCGCAGGTCTGTTAAACTAAACGTCGTAATAAAAGCGACGTTTCGCGACGTCGCCGCCGTTTTTCCTCGTTTTGACGCAAGGAGCCGACCGATGAAATACCGCAATTTTCCCGCCCTCGCCGCAACGCTTTCCCTCGGAACCGCAATTTTGGCAAGCGTCGCTGTTTCAAACGTTTACGCGTTTCCGCCAAGATCGACGCATATTATCGTCGAAAACCTTTCGGAGTCCGACGAACGCGAACGCGGCGTTACGAAGCTTGAAAACGGGCTCGATTTGTCGCGGCGCGACCTCGCGGGCGTCCGCATTACCGACGCTTTCCTCCGCGACGTCGACTTTTCCGATTCCGACCTAACCGGCGCCGACCTACGTTACACGCAATTTTTCCGTTGTAACTTCTCGAACGCAAACCTAACAAACGTCGCGATTACCGATTCGGGCTCGTTCCGCGAATGCGATTTTTCCGGCGCTAAATTACGGAATGTCGACATATCGGAACTCGACGACTCGCCGACGTTTGTCGATTGCGACTTTACCGGCGCGACGTTAACTCGCGTCCCGTCGTTCGATCAATGGACGTTCAAAGACTGCGTTTTAAAGAACGTCTACCTCGCCGACGTTCGAGCGCCCCGTTATTCGTCGCTCGACGTAAACGCGACCGCTAACGTCAAAAAATACAAAGAATTCGAAGGCGTTAGTTTCGACGACGCGCCAAAAAATTTATCCGGGTTCGTTCTGACGCGAACGGAGTTTCTAACCGACGTCGGCGGCGTCGATTTTACGAACGCGCGCCTTACGAGCGTTAGGGCGCCCGGACTCTCGGGACGTCAATTAGCGCAAACGGTCAATTTTCGCGAAACACGCTACGAAGGTCTTAAGTTACAATCCGCCGATTTCAAGAAATACGACTTTTCCGGCGCCATGTTGACAAATTGTCGTTTCGAAAAACTCGATTTTACGGACGCGAATTTCACCGACGCCGTTTTGACCGCCTGCTCGTTCCGCGACGTCCAAGGCCTGACGCTCGAACAACTTAACTCGACTTGGAACTGGCGGGCCGGTCGGCTCGACTTATTGTCGCTCGACGCCGCGCTCGCCGAAACGCAACCCAATAAAACGCAAGACATTGCAAACGCCAAACGCGCCGAAACCGCCGCCGCGTTCGACCTTGCCCCCGTCGAATATTCTACGTCGTATGAAGAGCGGCGACGTTACGTTCCGTCGAATCTCATTTTCGACGCGATTCCGCATTTTCGCGTCGCGTCGATAAAACGCCGCTATCAAGCCGACCCGAACGTCGGTTCGTTCGTTACCTATCCCTTCGCCCCCGACGACGCGATCGTTATCCAGGGTTCGCGCCCGCCGCAAGAGCGTTTTGTCGTCGAATTGACCGGCGACGATTCGCGAACGGCGACGCTCCAAGTAGAGTATTTCCCAACCGATAAGTCTTGTCGCGACCGACTTTTAGACGTATTGGCGGAAGACGGCGAAAAGCGTTGGCGACGCGGCGGCGGATCGCGTTGGCGCGGCGACGAGTATTTTATCGCGACCGGCGGCGACGCTCCTAAGTCGCGGCTTGTTTTCACTTGCAGAGGAGCGATTTTCGACCTCGCGTTCGACGACAAGACGTCGCTTGAAGAAGCGGAGGCGGTTCGTCGCTACATTACGAAAACGTTTTACGAAGCGTGTAACAAACTCGCTCTTCCGGAGATTTACGGACGTTAAACGCCGACGCTCCGCCAACCGTTTTATGTTCGCTTCGAGCGGTCGGCGGTTCTTTTCTCCGCGTTTTCTTTTCGACGGCGGAATCGGCGAAAATCTTGAAAAAGCGCTCGAAATTCCGCGTCGTTTCTGTTATAATGGAAGCGTTTCCGGCGCCGCCGCGTCGCGACGTTTTTTCGCTTCTTTTGGGGCGAAGCGGCGTCCGACGTTCGAGCGCGCCGAATCCGAACATTTCGCTTCAACGCAACCTTTTAATTTTCAACGACAAAGGAAGTTTTATGAAACGTTCCCGAATTTTGCGACGCCTTGCCGCGATTCTTATCGCGTCGAGCGCTTGCGTTCCGTCCGTCTTCGCGCAGTCGGTCGACCCGGCCAAAGCGGTTCCGCTCCCGGAAGGCTTCGCCGCCGACTTGGCGCCCGGCGCCGTTCACGACCAGCGCGTCCGTCAGTATCTCCTCCCGAAGCGCGTCGTTTGGACGTCCGAAACCGGCGTTAAAAACGCGGAACTTCTTTTGAAACCGGTACTTGGGCAAACGTCGACCTCGATTATGGGGGACGAAACGCAAGGCTGCGTCCTCTCGAAGGGCGGCTCGATTCTCCTCGACTTCGGCGCCGAAATCCACGGTTCGTTCCGCATCGAGGCGCGCGACCTGAAACCGAGCGAAAACAGCGTCGGCAAAACCGTCCGCGTTCGCGTTCGTTTCGGCGAGTCGGCGGACGAAGCGTCGGCGGAGATGGGCGAAAAAGGCGCCGTCAACGAACACTCGACGCGCGACCAAATCGTTGCCGTTCCTTGGCTTGGCGCGGTCGAAGTCGGCGAGTCGGCGTTCCGTTTCGTCCGTCTCGATCTCGTCGACGACGACGCGAAGCTGATCTTCGACTCGGCCCGCGCGATCTTCATTTATCGCGATCTGCCGCGAATCGGCGCCTTCAAATCCTCCGACGAACGCCTCAACAAGGTTTGGGACGTCGCGGCGCGCACGCAACTCTTGACGATGCAACAGTTTGTCTTCGAAGGAGCGAAACGCGACCGCCTCGTTTGGTACGGCGACTTCGCCCCGCAAACGATGACGACGCTCCGCGTTTTCGGCGACTCTAAAGTCTTGCGCGACACGCTCGGCGTCTACGCTCGCGAAACTTGGCCGCTCCCGAAATGGATGAACGGGATGCCGAACTACTCGCTCTGGTGGATCATCACCGTCGGCGACCTCTACCGCCACACCGGCGACCCGGCCCTCGTCGCGGAAAACTGGGACTACGTTAAGGGCCTGATGAAACAACTTACGCCTTGCGTCGCCGCCAACGGTTTCGCCGGGTTCGAGAATCCGTTCCTCGACTGGCCGACCGCTCGCAACCGGCCCGCGCTCGACGCCGGGACGCACGCTCTCTTCGCGCTCGGTTTCGACCGCGTCGCCGAGATGGCGCGCATCGTCGACGACAAGGAAACGGAGAAGACGGCGCTCGAGTACGCCGCTAAAGTCCGTTCTTACAAGCCTTCGAACGTCGGCAACAAGCAGGCGGCGGCGCTTCTTCTCTTGGCGGGAATCGAGCGCGACGGCGAGTCGAACGTCGCGACGGTCGCGAAAAACGGCGGCGAAAACTTCTCGACGTTCTACGGTTACTTTATGCTCGAAGCGCTTTCGGAGGGCGGCGCGGATCAAACGGCGCTCGACGTCGTTCGCGAGTATTGGGGCGCGATGATCGACGTCGGCGCGACGACGTTTTGGGAAGATTTCAACCTCGAATGGTTGAAAGACTCGGGCCGAATCGACGAACCGACGCCGGAAGGGCTCAAGAGCCTGCACGGCGACTACGGCGACCACTGCTACATCGGGTACCGTCATTCGCTCTGCCACGGTTGGGCGTCGGGCCCGGCGGCTTGGTTGAGCGCGCATGTTTTGGGCGTAACTCCGATCGAACCGGGCTTTAAGAAAGCTCGCGTCGAACCGTTCTTGGGCGACCTCGATTGGGTCGAAGGCGCGGTTCCGACGCCGTTTGGCCCGATCAAGGTGCGTTGCGACAAACAAGCGGACGGCTCGCTGAAGACGCAAGTCGAAGCGCCGGAAGGCGTCGAAATCGAACTCGTCGACTGACGCGCTGTTAACGCAACCGAACTAACGGCGGCGCTTACGGCGTTCCCGACAAGCGCCGCCGCGTTCCCCTCTTTCCTTTTCTCGTCGTTTTGTCGACGTTTTATCGACGTTTTATCGACGTTTTGTCGACGTTTTATCGACGTTTTATCGACGTTTTATCGACGTTTTGTCGACGTTTTGTCGACGTTTTGTCGACGTTTTGTCGACGTTTTGTCGACGTTTCTCGCCGCATTACGACAAACCGTCGCCTGTTACTCTATGCCGCCGACGCAACCGCTTACTCCGCAAGGAGAAACCAACGATGGCCGAACCAAAACCGCTCAAAAAAGTAACGCTCGCGACCGCTCAAGAAGCGCTGGGAAAAATCGACAATCTTATCGACCAAGCGCGTAACGACGGCGCGCCCTACTCCGTCGACGACGCGCTCGACGTGTTGCGAAGTTATCGTATCGGTCCGCATACGCAGTACGCCGGTCGCGGGCGAACGAGCGTCAAGCTCGTTATCGACTACGGCCCTTGGGCTTACAAAGGGCCCGAAGAGCAGGCGCCGTATCTCGAACTAATTCAAGCGTTAATCGACGCGGGCGCCGACGTTGACGCCCAAGACAAATACGGTCTTTCGCTCCTTCACCACGCGGTCGCCTCCCAGGCCTGGGCGGTTTGCGAGCTTCTTTTACAAGCGGGCGCGACGCCGGATCCTCTCGACAACGACGGGCAAACGCCGCTCGATTACGCAATTTATTATCATAGGTCCCACCTCAATTACACAGGTCCCGCGGAAGAGTTCGCTCGCTGCGTCGAAGCGTTAATCCTTGGCGGCGCCGACGTTTACCGACGATACGAGGAGCCCAAACACTGGCGCCTTGAAGACCGAAAGTCGCCGTTCGACTGGATTTCCGCGCTCCCGGAAGACGCGCCGCAACGCAAAACGTTTTTCGACGCTCTTGCGAAACGCGACGCGCTGAAACAAGCGTCGCAAGAGCCCGAAACGCCGAACGCTTAACCGTCTATTTGCAAGGAGAAAGCAATGACGCCCAAACCGAAAATGCGAACCAAAACCACGCTCAAAACCGCGCTAAAAATTCTTCACGAACGCGTCTATCCGCTGGCAAGCGAAGATAAGTTTGACGAAGCCGTCGAGGCGTTGATCGCGAGCGGCCTCGAGCCGAACACGGTTTACGCCTCGAAAAATCGACGCCTTTTCAAGCTCCTAATCGACGGCGAGGACTGGTTTAAGAACAATCGCCAACATCGTCGATTTCTCGAAAAGGCGCTCGATTTCGGTTGCGACGTCGACTGGCAAGACGATTACGGCAACACCTACCTTCACTACGCGACGTACCGTTATCGGCCCGATTTGGTTCGGCTCTTGTTGGAACGCGGCGCCAACCCGAATCTTCCCGAGAAACTTCACGGCGGCGTTCCGCTCTACGAAGCGTTGTCGAGTTTCGCGCTCCACGAAAGAGCCCGAAGCGCGCAATGCGTCGAAGCGTTAATCCTCGGCGGCGCGGATATTTACTTTTGCCTCCGCGGCAATCTCACGATATTCGATTGGATGAACAACCTTCCCGTCCCCTGCGGTTCCAAGAAATACGACTTGGCGAAAAAAACGTTTTTCGACGCGCTAGCAAAACGCGACGCGTTGCGACAAACGTCGCAAGAGTCCGAAACGCCGAACGCTCGACGCGCCGACGCATAAAACCGCTTCCCGTTTAACCCGTTGTCCCGCACGGAGCAACGTCGATGCAAAAATCGCTTTATCTCAAGAAATTCACCTTAAAAGACGCTTGGGCGACGGTCGAGCGTTTGCGTCCGTTCCTCGAACGCGGCGAAATCGACGAAGCGCTCGCCGTT
>JAFTUJ010000228.1 GCA_017466305.1 Thermoguttaceae bacterium | reverse complement strand
TCGGAGTCGGCGGAGTCGGCGGCGACGGAGCGAACGGCAAGCGGCGCGGCGCGCGAGGCGCGGAGCGGGACGAGTTTCCGACTTCCGGATTGTTCGACAAAGCCGGGCGACCGAAACCGGCGTTGCATAAGGTGGCGGCGCTCAAACGCGCTTATTTAGGTTGACGGCGCCGACGGCGGTTCGACGGCGGAAATTAAAGGACGAGCGAAAAATGACGACGAGCGACGGAGCGAACGAGCTTTCCTTATTAATAATAAGAGAGAAAAAAAAGCGAACGGCGGCGAGCGCGAACTTTGAGCGGCGGTTAAGGCGGCGCTCGAATCGAGACGGCGTCGTCTTGCTGATCGTCGCGCTGGTCGTCGCGGCGTTGACGCTCGGCGGCGCGACGTTGATGACGTTGATGCAAACGGAGCGGACGGCGACGCAAACGCGCGGATACGACGCGCTCGTTCGGAGCGTCGACCGGTCGGCGGTCGCGTTTTTGGTCGGAACGCTCGAAACGAGCCCGGAGGAGCGGGAGAAAATCGGCGGCGTTTACGACAACCCGGATTATTTTTGCGCCGCGCCGCTCTTGACGCTCGAAGACGGCGGGACGGCGACGTCGCGATTTACCGTTTTAGCGCCAAAATTCGAAGAGGACGAAATCGAAGGCGTTCGATACGGGCTCGTCGACGAGTCGACGCGACTGAACCTCGACGCCGTTCTCGCTTGGGAAGCGGAGGAGGCGGGCGCCGGACGCGACGCGCTGTTGAAGTTGCCCGGGATGACCGCGACCGCCGCCGACTCGATTCTCGACTGGATCGACGCCGACGAAACGGCGCGTCCGAACGGCGGCGAAACGCGATATTATACGGACGAAAAGTTGCCGTACAGTCCGCGCAACGCCGTTCCGGTTTTCCTTGAAGAGCTGCTCTTGGCGCGCGGCGTTACTCGCTTGCATCTTTACGGAACGGACGAAAACTTTACGTTCGGCGTCGAGAATATCGACGGCGGCGCGAGCGAAGATTCCGCGCTCGGCGGTTCGTTGACGGCGATTCCGGTCGCGGGCGGTTCGCGTCGACGCGGGGAAGCGGAGGCGGTTCCTTGGAAGGAGCTGCTGACCGTTTTTAGCGCCGAGAAGGACGTCGACCCGACCGGCGAAGCGCGCGTCGACTTGAACGTCGCCGACTTGGAGTTCCTTTATCAAGAGCTGACTCCCCGCGTCGGCGAAGAGTTGGCGAAGTTCGTCGTTTGGGCGCGGCAGTTCGGCCCGACGAGCGGCGTCGACGCGAAGGACGCCGACGGGAACCCGGTTCCGCGGGGGCGGCTCGAAACGACGGCGGTCGATTTTAGCGTTCCGGCGAGTTTTACGTTGGCGACGCCGCTCGACGTCGTCGGGACGAGCGTTTTGGTCGGCGGAACGGCGATCGAGTCTCCGCTCGCGGCGAACCGGTCGAACTCGAACGCGGAGAAAATTTTTCAGTTGCTCGACTTCGCGTCGACGAGTCCCTCGACGACGATCGTCGGACGGGTCAACGTCAACGCGGCGCCGCGCCCGGTTTTGGCGGCGATTCCCGGTTTGGCGACCGCGGACGTTCAGCGGATTTTGGACGACCGCCCGGCGCTCGACGAAGCGATTCCGGACGATTACCGACACGCGACTTGGCTTTATACGAAGGGCGTCGTCGATTGGGAGACGATGAAGGCGATTTACGACAAAACGACGGCGCGCGGCGACGTGTACCGCGCTCAGATCGTCGGGTTTCTCGACGGCGTCGACGTTTCGGCGCGGGCCGAGGTCGTCGTCGACGGAACGACGGAGCCGCCGCGGCAGGTCTTTTACAAGGATTTGTCGATGAACGGCAAGGGCTTTTCGGACGCGATTTTGCTCGGCGGTTCGGCGGTCGAAACGCTCGACCCGTTGGGCGGCGGGGGCGAGTGGGACGCGCTCGATCAAGCGACCGATCTTTTTGAAATCGAGACGCCGGGAAGCGTCGCCGCCGACGATCCGTTCGCCGAACTCGACCGGCAAACCGGTTACCGCTTCGACGCGCCGAGCGTTCCGAACGCGGCGGCGGGAGCGGACGCGGCGGCGAACGTCGATCCGTTGGGCGCCGGATTGGGAGCCGGAGGCGAAACCGGATTGGGCGCCGGATTGGGAACGGGAAGCGGAACCGGGTTCGAAACGCCCGCGACCGGCGCGACCGATCTCGCGTCGACGCCGCAAACGTTGGAGGAAACCGACCCCTTGGGCGTTCCGATCGGGGAAATCGGCGCCGAAACGCCCGCCGCGCCGACGTCGCGCCGCGACCAACTGAGGAACGCGCTTGAAACGATGCGGTCGAACCGACGTTGGCGCAATTCGGGCGCTTCGACCGACGGAACCGCCGCTCCGGAGTCCGGCGCCGCCGATTTGGCGACTCCGCCGCCGGTCGAAGCGGAACCGTCCGACGCGTTGGGCGCGTTGGGCGGAGGCGGCGGAACGAGCGGAAGAGGCGGCGCGACCGGCGGAGGCGGCGGAACGAGCGGAAGAGGCGGCGGAACGAGCGGAAGAGGCGGCGCGTCCGGCGGAGGCGGAAGAACGAGCGGAAGAGGCGGAGCGTCCGGCGGAGGCGGAAGAACGAGCGGAAGGGGCGGAATCTCCGAAACGCCGCCGTTTTAACGTCGCGGAAGGCGCGTTGAGAAAATTTTTAAGTTTTTGGGGGAATTTTTACGTTTGCCCCTTGCGCTTTCTCGTTTTTCGATTAGAATAAGGAAAACGTTTGAGACGTTTGGAAATGCCCGCCCTTTCCGCGCGGCTTTTTCGGCGACTCGGTTGGGCGCATAGCTCAGTTTGGTTAGAGCGCGTCCCTGATAAGGACGAGGTCCATGGTTCGAGTCCATGTGCGCCCACTGTAAAAAAGAGTTTCGACTTTGCGTCGGAGCTCTTTTTTTTTGCTCCGAGCGGATGACGAACGCGGGAGAACGCTTCTTTCGGAGCGCGTTCGGCGGACGTTTGCGGCGCGATTGGGCGGTTCCGGCGGCGTTCGCCCTGTCGGACGCTTTTCGAAAAGAGGGAAATCGCCCCGACGGACGCTTTTCGAAAAAGGGAAAATCGCCAATTCGGAACGTTTTTCGAAAAGGGGGAAATCGCCCCGACGGACGCTTTTCGAAAAAGGGGAAATCGCCAATTCGGAACGCTTTTCGAAAAGGGGGAAATCGCCCCGACGGACGCTTTTCGAAAAAGGGGAAATCGCCAATTCGGAACGTTTTTCGAAAAGGGAAAAAGACGAAACGGATTCGGCGCGACGCGCGACCGGAGCCGCGACGTTCGGCGAACGTTGCGGAGTATTCAAAAATAATCGAGAAAACGTCGCAAAAATGGGCGGCGAAGGGGAACGGCGATGAAAAAAACGTTGAACGTCGGCTTGATCGGCTTCGGAATGATCGGCAAAGCGCACGCTTACGGCTTGGCGACGCTTCCGTTTTTCGCGCCGGGGTTGACGGTCGCGCCGCGGATTTTCGGCGTCGCGACGAGTCGAGCGGAGACGGCGGAGGCCGCGCGGCGAACGCTCGGTTGCGAACTGGCGACGACCGATTGGGCGGCGCTGATCGAGAATCCGGCGGTCGACGTCGTTCATATTTGCACGCCGAACGCGGAACACTTGCCGGCGCTTCTCGCCGCTATCCGTTGTAAAAAGCCGATTTACTGCGAGAAGCCGGTCGTTTCGAACGCGGCGGAGGCGGCGCGAGTCCGGGCGGCGTTGGCGGAAACCGGTTACGACGCGCCGACGCAGGTCGCGTTCCATTTGCGGGGCTTCGCGGCGGTTCGGCGGGCGAAAGAGCTGATCGCGTCGGGTCGGCTCGGTCGGCTCGTTCGGTATCGAATCGGCTACTATCACGCGGGCGCGCTCGACGCGTCGGCGCCGTTCCGTTGGAAACACGCGCCCAACGGCGGAACGATTCTCGACTTGGCTTCGCATTTGCTCGACTTAACCGATTATTTGGTCGGACTTCCGGCGGAGTTGACGGCGACGGCGACGACCCTTTGGCCGACGCGTCCGGTTCGAGCGTTGCGAGCGGACGAGACCGCGGCGGACGTTTCGACGCGCCCGGTCGAAGCGGAGGACGCCGTTTCGATCTTGACGCGGGGCCTTTGGCGACCGACGGGCGCGGACGACGCGGCGAGCGACCCGGCGAATCCGGCGGCGTTGACCGGCGTCGTCGAAGCGACGAAACTGGCGGCGGGCGCGGAGGACGAAATGACGTTCGAGATCGGCGGAACGCTCGGCGCGGTTCGATTTTCGCTAATGGAGCCGCACTATTTGGAATTTTTCGACGGAACGAAGCCGAGCGGCCCGAACGGCGGCGAATCCGGTTGGACGCGCGTCGCGGCGGGCGCCCGTTACGAAGCGCCGGAGAGCGACTTTCCGTCGGCGAAATCGACGACCGGTTGGCTCCGCGCGCACGTCGCGTCGTTGGCGACGTTTTACCGGTCGCTTGGCGAAGGCGGCTCGTTCGGCCCGGACTTGGCGCAGGGGTTGCGCGTTCAAGACGCGTTGGCCGTCGTCAAACGCTCCGTCGAAAGCCGACGTTGGGAAACGCTCTGAACGGCGGAAAAGCGGGAGCGGCGGCGATTCCCGGGAATTTTTTCCGACGCGGCGTTTATCGCAAGTCCGCTTGACGCGGCGGTTAAAGCGGGTATAATTAACGGTTCGAGCGTCGGCGTCGTTCGCGGCGCTCGGTTTGGAGAAGCGACCAAGCGATTTTTAACGAGCGAAGGAGCGAAAAAGCGCGATGATGTTCGATTTGCAGAAACCGTTCGAACCGTCCGGAGACCAACCGAAGGCGATTCGCGCGCTCGTCGACGGCTTTCGCGGCGGCGCGAAAAAACAAACGCTCCTCGGCGTCACCGGCTCCGGCAAAACGTTCACGATGGCGAACGTCATTCAGGAACTGCAGCGGCCCGCGCTCGTTTTGTCGCATAATAAAACGTTGGCGGCGCAACTTTACGACGAATTTAAAGCGTTTTTCCCGAACAACGCCGTTTCCTACTTCGTCAGCTATTACGACTATTACCAACCGGAAGCCTATATTCCGCAACGGGATATTTATATCGAAAAGGACGCGTCGATCAACGACGAAATCGACCGCCTGCGCTTGGCCGCCACCAGTTCGCTCGTCAGCCGCCAAGACGTGATCGTCGTCGCCAGCGTCAGCTCGATTTACGGCTTGGGCTCGCCGGAAGATTACAAGAATTTGACCGTTTCGCTCCGCGTCGGCGACGAGTTGGACCGCGACGACTTGCTGCGTCGGCTCGTCGACATTCAATACGAGCGGAACGACGTCGCGTTCGAACGCGGTCAATTCCGGGTGCGCGGCGACTCGGTCGAGGTGCGCCTCTCTTACGAAGAATACGCGCTTCGAATCGAGTTTTGGGGGGACGAGATCGAAGCGTTAAGCCTCGTCAATCCGACGACTTGCGAAAAAATCGGCGCCGTTCAAGACGCGTTTATTTACCCGGCGAAACACTTCGTCTTGCCGGAGGAGCGGATTCAAAGCGCGATCGAGCGCATCGAAGTCGAGTTGGCGGCGCAGGTGAAAAAGTTTCGCGACCAAGGCAAACTCCTCGAAGCGCAGCGACTCCAATCGCGAACGCGGTACGACATGGAGCTGATGCAGGAAATCGGCTTTTGCCCGGGGATCGAAAATTACAGCGCGATTCTCGCCGACCGCGCCCCGGGCGAGCCGCCGGAAACGCTTTTTAGCTTCTTTCCGGACGATTTCCTCCTCTTCGTCGACGAGTCGCACGTTACGATACCGCAAATCCGCGCGATGTTCGCCGGAGACCAAGCGCGCAAAAAGAACTTGATCGAACACGGGTTCCGCCTCCCGAGCGCCCTCGACAACCGCCCGCTTAAATTCGACGAATGGGAAAAGCGCGTCGACAAGGTCGTTTTCGTCAGCGCGACGCCCGCCGAGTACGAGATTAACGCGTCGAACGGTCGCGTCGTCGAACAAGCGATTCGCCCGACCGGGCTCCTCGACCCCGTTATCGAAGTCGTTCCGGCGGATATTCAAATTAAACACTTGCACGAGCAGATTTTAGAGCGCGTCGCCAAGAAAGAGCGCGTCTTGGTAACGGCGTTGACGAAGCGGCTCGCCGAGGACGTCGCGTCGTATTTTACGCAACAAAACGTCAAGTGCCGCTGGCTGCACAGCGAACTCGACGCGTTCGAACGGGTCGAACTGTTGCGCGACTTGCGCAACGGCGTTTTCGACGTTTTGGTCGGCGTCAACCTCCTCCGCGAAGGGCTCGACCTCCCGGAAGCGTCGCTCGTCGCGATTCTCGACGCCGACAAAGAAGGCTTCCTGCGGAGCGAAACGTCGCTGATTCAAACGATCGGGCGGAGCGCGCGAAACGTCAACGCGAAGGTGATCCTTTACGCCGACAAAATCACCGACTCGATGCGCAAAGCGATCGACGAAACGGAGCGTCGCCGTCGGTTGCAACAGGCGTACAACGAGGAACACGGCATTACGCCGGAGACGGTCAAACGCGGCGTTCGAGCCGGCATCGACGCGGAAATCGCCGCGCGAGAACGAGCGAACGAAGCGGCCGGCGTCGCCGACGAACAAGAATATATCACCCGCGAATACGTCGCCGCGCTCGAAAAAGAGATGCTCGAAGCCGCCGACGCGCTCGAATTCGAACGGGCGGCGGAGTTGCGCGACCAAGTCGAAGCGCTCCGCGAACAAATCGGGAAGAAAACGACGATCGCTGAGTTCGAACGCCAATCGCGCAAGAGCGGACGCGGGCGCGGTCGAGGGAAACGGGGAAGCCGCGACGGCTCCGCGACCGGGCGTTCCCGCGTTCCGAAACCGGAGCGATAAGCGTCGCCGCGAAGAAGAAAAAAAGAAATATTTGACGTTGAAAACCTTTTAGCGATAAAGGATTAAGAAAATGAGCGAACCGACTCGAACCGAACTTTACGAAGCGATCGTCGAAGGGGACGTCGCTTCCGCCGCCGACGCGACGCAAACGCTGATCGACGCCGGATTGTCCGCCGACGAAATTTTGGACGGAAGCGTCGTTCCGGCGATGGACGAAGTCGGCCGCCTCTTCGACGAAGGGGAGTATTTCGTTCCGGAACTCCTGATGGCGTCGAAAGCGACGCAGATCGCGATGGGGCTCTTGAACCCGATGATGGTGAGCGCGGGCGTCGAAAAGATCGGCTGCGTCGTCATCGGCACCGTCAAGGGCGATATGCACGACATCGGGAAAAACCTCGTCGCCGCGATGCTCGAAGGCGCCGGATTCGAAGTGATCGACCTCGGCGTTAACGTCGCGCCGGAAAAATTCGTCGAAGCGGTCAAAGCGCGCGGCGGAGCGAAAACGTTCGTCGCGCTTTCCGCGCTTTTGACGACGACGACTCCGCAAATGAAGGCGACGATCGAACTTCTTGAAAAAGAAGGACTTGCCGAAACGACGAAGACGCTCGTCGGCGGCGCGCCGGTAACGGCGGAGTTCGCCGCGTCGATCGGAGCGGACGGATACAGCGACGGCGCGAACGCTTGCGTCGCGCTCGCGAAGCGGTTGCTCGCCGAATGGAACGACGCCGTTTGACGCGCAAAAAACTTCCCGCGAGACGGAGCGCGGAAGAAAATCCGCGTTAACCAAGAGGCGCGTTTCGGAACTTCAAGGTTCGAAACGCGCCCTTTTTATTGGCTGAAAACGGGAATTTTTTCCAAAAACGACGGCGGCTCTTGACTGGAAACGGGAAATTCTTTTAAAAACGACGCGGTTAGTCGACCCGGTTGAACGCTTCGTCAAGCGGCAAAAGCCCGTACGACGCGGCGAAAAGTTTCAAGACGTGCGCGACGCGTTTCGAATGTTGGCGAGCGCGTTTGTCGACGCCTTGTAGTAATTGAAGATTGCAGAGGGAACACTCGGACGCGCAAACTTCGATCGCCGAATCGCGCATCGCCAAAAAGAGACGCGCGCCGAGTCGCAAACTCTCCGAATATCGGGCGTTAAGGAAACCGGAGTAGTTCGCCAAACCGCAACATCCGCGTTCGAGCCGACGAACGTTCAGGCCGGGAATCGCCTCTAAAAGGGTTTGCGCCGGAGTCGGCGACGAGAGCGCGGCGCCGGTCAGCGCGAGCGTTCGACAGGGCGCGTGATAGCCGACCGTTTTTTCGATCGCCAACGGACGCAAGGCGGCGCGGTTCAGCTCGCCGAGGCGGTCGAGGCGCGCCAAATAAGAGCAAACGTCGGTCGTGTTCGCGTAAACGACGCGGGCGTCGGCGTCGTCGCAAAAGTAAGGATATTCCCGCTTAATGCAGACGGCGGACGACGGCTCGAGCGCGACGATTTCGGCTCCGGAACGCAGAAGTTCGCGGAAAATCGAGACGTTGCGCGTCGCGACGCGTTCCGCGCCGTCGACGTCGCCGCGAGCGAAGGAGACGGCGCCGGAGGTTTGCGGTTCCGGGGGGATAACGACGTCGACGTCGTTGAGTTCGAGGACGCGTTTGGCGGCTTCAACGAGGGGCGCGTCGAAAAAGTTGGCGAACGAGTCGACGAAAAGAACGACGCGGCGTCGCGCGCTTTTCGCGTTTTCGGCGTCGAACGCGTCGAACGCGTCGAGGGACGACGCTTTCGGCAAACGACTTAAATAAGGGCGGCTTTCCAAACGCGGGAGACGTCGGCGTCGAGCGAGCCCGAGCGTTTTTTCGAGCGCCCAACGGAACGCGCCGACGCGGAGCGCGGCGTTGACCAAGCCGGAAAAACGGGCCGCCAAGCGAAGCGCGCCGTCGAAACGAACCGCGAAAAGGTCGGCGATCGACAGCCCGTTCGCCGCTTGATAAGCGCTTTGCAAACGGAACGCCAACCGCGGAACGTCGACCTGCGCCGGACATTCGGAAGCGCAAGAATGACAACGGACGCAGTAATCGGCGATCCGGCGCGCGTCGTCGCTTTTTAGCGCGCTTAGGTCGAGGTCGCCGTCGAAAACGCCGCGCAGGAAGTTCGCTTTCGCGCGGCAAGACGCTTTTTCGTCCGGCGCGTTGCGGAACGCCGGACACATGCGCGTTTCGTCGGTGCGAATGCGGCAGTGCCCGCAGCCGACGCATTGAAACGTCGGCGAGTAAACGAGCGTCGGGTTCCAAGCGAGCTGAAATTCGAGTTGCGAGCGCGTCGGGCGGTTGAGCCAATCGATTTTTTTGTCGCGTTCGAGCCGTTCGGCGTCGAACGGCGTTCGTTGGCGAATCGTTCGGGAATGAAGCGAACTTTCGCGGAGCGCGGCGTCGGTTTCCGGCGCGAGAACGTCGAACGCGTCGGAAACCGACGCCGCGACGACGGCGCGTTTGCGTTCGTCGCCGCGAGCGCGTTCGGCGGCGAGCCGTCGCATTTCGGGCGAGACGACGCAGTCCGGATTGAGGCGATTTTCCGGGTCGAGCGCGTCTTTCAAGCGGACGAACGCCGGGAAAAGATTCGGAAAGCGCTTCGGAATGACGGCGGTGCGGACGCGTCCGTGTCCCTTGGCGGCGCCGACGTCGCCTCCGCGTTCGAGAACGAGTTCCTCGACGCGCTCCGAAAGAGCGAACGCGCGGCTTTCCTCTTCGTCGGAGTAGGGCAAAATCGGGCGAATCGAGAGCTGCCCGCAACCGACGAACCCGCCGACCGAATAAATAAGGCGTTCGCGCTTGAAGAGTTCGCGAATTTCGCTTAAAAAATCGGGAATCGTTTCGACCGGAAGGCGGACGTCCTCCCAATAAGGGAAGATTTGGAACGACGGCGCCATTCGGAGCCGCGCGCAACTCGATTTGCGGAGGAGATCGCGAAAAATTTTCTTTTCGTCGGACGAAAACGCCGTCCAACAGGCGCGCGCTTCGGCGTCGGAAACGACGCGCAGTCGCAAGTTTTCGACGCGGCGGCGCAACTCGGCGTCGGAGTCGGCGTCGAGTTCGACGACGAGCGCGGCTTGCGTCGTTTGCGGAAAAATCGCTTCGAAACGGGCGTCCCAATCCCGCGTCAGCGCGACGACGCGCCCGTCGAGAAGGTCGCAAAGAGTCGGCTCGAACTCGAGAATTTGCGGAACGGCCCGCGCCGCTTTGTCGAGCGAGTCGAAAAGGAAAATCGCCGCCGCGGACGCGTTCGACAGGGGCGACGTCGCGAGGCGCGCCTCGGCGATAATCCCGAGCGTTCCTTCCGAACCGACGAAAAAACGAGTCGGGTCGACGCCGAAACGAACGACGTCGCGCAACGGATACCCGCGCCGCGACGGCGCGTTCGGCGGAAGCTCCGCGTCGAGAAACGGCTCGGCGCTTCGGACGGCGCGCAGGGCCGCCTCCCAAGGGCCGCCGCGAACCCAATCGCGAACGGCGCGAGCGTCGGCGCCGAAGAAACGTCGGAAGAAGTCTTCGCGAACGACGTCGGAACGGAACGAACGAAAACCGCCGCCGTCGCGGAACTCGAACCCGCCGACCGAACTTCCCGACGCGGTTCCGGAACCGTTCGCGGCGGCGTCCGCTTCGGCGAGCAACGCGTCGAGGAGCGTTCGTCGGAACGCGGCGGCGCCGCCGAACGCGTCGATAAAACCGCGTTCCGGACGCGCTTCAAAGGGGCGAAGAGTCCAAATTTTTCCGGCGGCGTCGACGACCGTCAGTTCGAGAACGCGCTCGTTCGGCGACCCGTGTCGCAGCCAACGCGGCCCGGTTACGTCGGCGGCTAAAATACTGCCGATCGTCCCGACCGGAACGTGTCCGGAACTCGGCGCGAAAAATCGGCGTTTCGAGGAACGCAAGCCGTCGTTGACGCGCTCGCGAATCGCGCCCGGTTGAACGACGACGTCGTCGTCGCCCGCGCGCAGGAGTCGCCGCATATAACGCGAAAAGTCGAGAATAATTCCGGAACCGATCGCGCCGCAACTTCCGCTCGACCCGGAGCCGCGCGGGTGAACCGAAATTTTCTTCTCCGCCGCGTATTGAACGACCGCCGCGACGTCCGCCGTCGAGCGCGGCCAAACGACGCAAGTCGGACGCTCTTGGAACGGGCCGCCGTCCGACGAGAAAAGTTGAAGGACGATTTCGTCGCAGCGAACGTCCCCGCGAACTAAACCGCGGAGGTCTTCTTGGAGTCGCGCTTGCGACGCGGCGAGCGATTCGGACATCGGAAAGCGCCTTTCGACGTAAAAACGACGTTAACGACGTTAACGTTAAAAAAGGGGAAACCGGGAAATTGGGGGGAAATGGGGGGAGCGGATAAAAAGGGAAGGCGCCCCGACCGCCGAAACGTCAAAACGTCGACGGCGCGGAACGCCTTCCTTATTTTACCCGACGCGGCGCGCTTCGACAAGAGCCGAAAAGGCTAAAAGTCGACGCGAACCGCGTTTTCTCGTCTTTTGTCGTTCTTTTGTCGTTTTTTTGTCGTCGAAACGTCGTTTTTTCCGCGTCGACGCTCAACTTGGCGCGCCGTTTTTACGCGACGTCGTTCGACGCTTGCGCGGCGGCTTCCCGTTTTTGGCGCAAACGTTCGCGACGCTCCGCCTCGGCGCGGCGGGTTTGACGCGAGAACTTCTGCATGACGTAATAGAAGACCGGCGTCAGGAAGATTCCGAAGATCGTAACGCCGAGCATTCCGGAGAAGACCGCGACGCCGAGCGTGAAGCGCATTTCGCGACCCGCGCCGGTTCCGGTCATCAACGGAACGACGCCCAAAATGAACGCGAACGACGTCATAATGATCGGGCGCAAACGCAAACGGCAGGCTTCCAACGTCGCGGCGAAACCGCTTTGGCCCTCTTTGACCTGCGCGTCTTTGGCAAACTCGACGATCAAAATCGCGTTTTTACTCGCCAAACCGATCAAGACGAAAAAGCCGATCTGCGTAAAGACGTTCATATCGAGTTTCGCAAGGTTGACGCCGACAAGCGAGCAGAGCAAACACATCGGAACGACCAACACGATCGCGAACGGAAGCGACCAGCTCTCGTAAAGCGCGGCCAACAAAAGGAATACGAGCAAAACGGAAAGACCGAAAACGTAAATCGCGGTGTTCCCGGCGCGCTTTTCGAGGAGCGCGAGCTCCGTCCATTCGTACCCGACGGTATCGGGAAGCGTTTCGTCGAGGAGGTTTTCCATCGCTTTGATCGCTTCGCCGGAGCTGGTTCCCTCTTGCACTTGGAAGTTCAACGCCGACGACGGGAACATGTTGAAACGCTTGATCGCCAGCGGCCCGGTCGAGTCTTTCGCGGTAACGAAGGAGCCGAGCGGCGTCATTTCGCCGAAGTTGTTGCGAACGAAGACGCGGTAAATATCCTCCGGTTCGTCGCGGTACTGCGAATCGCCTTGAACCTTCACTTGGAACGTGCGGTTTAAGAACGTAATGTCGTTAACGTAACGAGAACCGAAGTAAATGTTGATCGTTTCGAACGCGTCGTCGAGCGAAACGTTCATCGCCTTCGCTTTGTTGCGGTCGACGTCGAGGAAAACCTGCGGAACGGAGCCGCGGAAGGCGTTTTTCAACGTGTTGAACTCTTGCATTTGCGACGCGATGTAAACAACGTTGTCGCCGACTTCTTGCAGCGTCGAGTA
>JAFTUJ010000227.1 GCA_017466305.1 Thermoguttaceae bacterium | reverse complement strand
TTCCGGACGTAACGCCGCCGGTCGTCAATGTGCGGGCGAGTTTTCCCGGCGCCGACGCGGAGACGGTCGCGGAGTCGATCGCGATTCCAATCGAACGGGAGGTCAACGGCGTCGGCGGCTCCATTTATATGTCGTCGACGTGCGGCGCCGACGGGACGTACTCGCTGAACGTCTTTTTCGAAGTCGGAACCGACCCGAATATGGCGACCGTCTTTGTGCAGAACCGCGTCGCGCTGGCCGAACCGAGTTTGCCGGAGGAGGTTCGGCGGCTCGGCGTCGTCGTCAAAAAGAAGTCGACGAACTTGCTCGCGCTCTGTTCGTTGCGCGAAAAAGAGCGGCGCGACGAGGCCGGGCGCGTCTTGGGGCCGACTCGCGACGACTTGTATTTGAGTACTTACGCGACAATTTTCATCGAGGAGCGGTTGGCGCGGATACCCGGCGTCGGGGACGCGTCGCCGATGGACGAGCGCGATTTCGGGATGCGCGTTTGGCTCGACCCGAATTTGCTGGCGTTGCGGAATATATCGATTCAAGAGGTTTTGCGGGCGCTGCGAACGCAAAATACGCAGGTCGCCGCCGGGTCGCTCGGAGCGGAGCCGGTTCCGCGGGGGCAGGTCGAGACGCTGAACGTCTCGACGCGGGGTCGGCTCGAAACGGCGGAGGAATTCGGCGAAACGGCGATTCGAACCGACGCGAACGGGCGGGTTTTGAAGTTGCGCGACGTCGCTCGGGTCGAGTTGGGGAAGTACGATTATTCGAGATTTTCGCGTTTTAACGGTTATCCGTCGGCGACGCTCGCGATTTATCAAACGCCGGGCGCGAACGCGTTGACGACGATGAACCGAGTGCGCGCCGAACTCGACGCGATGAAGCCGGAACTCGACGAAAACGGGCTCGAGCTGGTCGTCGGGTACGACTCGACGCGTTTCGTTAAAGCGGCGGTCGACGAAGTGGAGGAAACGTTGATTTTCGCCGTTTTAATCGTCGTCGGCGTCGTTTATTTCTTTTTGCAAGATTGGCGCGCGGCGCTGATTCCGGCGACGACGCTTCCGATTTCGCTCGTCGGCTGTTTCGGCCCGATGGCGGCGCTCGGCTTTTCGCTGAACTCGCTGACCCTTTTCGGGTTGGTGTTGGCCGTCGGAATCGTCGTCGACGACGCGATCGTCGTCGTTGAAAATACGAATCGGGTTTTAGCGGAAAATCCGAATTTAACGGCTCGCGAGGCGGCGAAACGGTCGATTAAGCAGGTGTTCGGGCCGATCGTCGCGACCACTTGCGTCGTCGTCGCCGTTTTTTTGCCGACGACGTTCGTTAGCGGAACGACCGGGCGGATGTATTCGCAGTTCGCGCTGACGATCGCGTGTTCGACCGTGTTGTCGTCGATTTGCGCGTTGACGTTGTCGCCGGCCCTTTGCGCGCTCTTTTTGAAAAGCGGGGGGAGCGAAGGGAGCGGGGGAAGCGAAGGAAACGAGAGAAGCAAGGGAAGCAAGGGAAGCAAGGAGAGCGGGGAGAGCAAGGAGAGCGGGGAGAGCAAGAAGAGCGGGGAGAGCAAGAAGAGCGGGGGGGATTGGATAAGTAAAGGGAACGAAAGAAGCGAAGACGTCGCGAACGGTTTTAATGGTTCGGCGGAAAACGGAAACCGGCGAAAATACGTCGGTTGGGCGAATTGGCGAAGTTGGGCGAAATTTTGGCTCCTTGGCGGTTGGGCGCGCTTTATCGTTTTGGGGCTTTTTAACGCGACGTTTGGGACGTTCGCGGCGCTTTACGAACGGGCGCTTCGGTTCGCGACGCGCTTTCCGATTTTCGGAACGCTTTTTTGGGGGGCGACGATCGCGGCGTTTTTGTTCGGCGTTCGAACGCTCCCGACCGGTTTTTTGCCGAACGAAGATCAAGGCGTTTTGTTTGTCGACGTTCGGCTTCCGGACGGCGCGTCGTCGGAGCGAACGGACGCGACGCTTGCGCAAATCGAACGGATTTTGCGGGAAACGCCGGGGGGCGAAGGGACGATCGCGGTCGGCGGGTACTCGATGATCGAAGGCGTCGCGGCGCCGAACCTCGCGTTGGCCGTCTTGACGCTGAAAGATTGGAAGGAGCGCGGGCCGGAGGAGAGCGCCGAAACGTTGAAGGCGCGCTTGACGGCGGAGCTGGCGCGACGCGTCCCGGAAGCGCGAACGCTCGTTTTTTCGCCCCCGCCGATTCAAGGCGTCGGGACGTCCGGCGGGCTCGAGTTCGAACTGCTCGACCGGCGCGACGCCGGTTCGGTCGCGCTTTGGGAAGCGGGGCAAACTTTAACGGCGAAAGCTAGCGAAAGCGGGGAGTTTTTAACGGTCGCGTCGTCTTTCAACCCGGCGTCGCCGAAATATTTTCTCGACGTCGACCGCGAAAAGGCGAAGCGAATGGGCGTCGACTTGGACGAACTCTTCGCGACCCTGCGAACGCTTCTCGGGTCGACGTATGTGAACGATTTCAACCGTTTTGGTCGAGTTTTTCGCGTCGTCGCGCAAGCGGACGGGGCGTTTCGGCAAAACGAGGAGGAGGCGCTCGACTTGCCGGTCGTCGCGTCGGACGGCGAAACGCTTCCGCTGAAAAGCGTCGCGACGTTGAAAAAGACGACGGCGCCGCGATATTTGAGCCGATTTAATATGTCGCCGGCGATTTTTATGACCGGCGTTCTCGCGCCCGACGTCGCGACCGGCGAGGGAATGCGAACGCTTGAAACGTTGGAACGTCGTTTGCCCGTTGGGTTTGCGGTCGATTGGGTCGGCGCGTCTTATCAAGAAAAGGAGACCGGATCGGTAGTGTATTGGATTTTCGCGGCGGCGACGCTCTTCGGCTTTTTGGCGTTGGCGGCGCAGTACGAGAGTTGGTCGGCGCCGCTGATCGTCATGACGGCGGTTCCGCTCGGCGTTTCGGGCGCGCTTGGGACGGTCGCGTTGGCGGGACTCGACGTCAACCTTTTTACGCAGATCGGGCTGACGCTGATGGTCGCGCTCTCGGCGAAAAACGCGATTTTAATCGTCGAGTTCGCTCGCGAGTTGCGCTTAAAAGAGGGCAAGGGAATCGTCGAAGCGGCGCGAATCGCCGGAAAAACGCGGTTGCGCCCGATCGCGACGACGTCGCTGGCGTTCATTCTCGGCGTCGTTCCGCTGGCGGTCGCGACCGGGGCCGGGGCGGCGAGTCGACGGGCGATCGGGACGGCGGTTTGCGGCGGCATGCTGACCGAAACCTTCGTTGGAATCTTGATAACGCCGGTTTTGTTCGTCGTCTTGACGCGAATCGCCGAAGGAACAAGTCGACTTTGGCGACGAAATGGCGACGGCAAGGCGGCGGTTTGGCGAAAATAAGCGGAGTTTAGCGGCGTTAAAATTGTTGAAGCCGTTAAGGTTGACGAAATCGTTAGAATTAGCGAAATCGTTAGAACCGCTAAAAAGAAATCGGGACGCGACGTTCGAAAACGTCGCGTCCCGATTCTTTTAACCGCGTCGCTTTTGAGGCGGGGCGATTTTTTTAACCGCGTCGCTTTTGGGGCGGAGCGGGGGCGATTTTTTTAACCGCGCCCCGTTTGATTAACGCGCGCCGATTTAGGAACGCGTTCCGGTTTTTAAGCCTTGGCGGCGAGCGGTTTACGCCTCGCGAGCGCTCCCCAACGGAATGTAAACGAACTCGATTCCTTTGCCGTTTTCCGGATCGAGGTTGCGCGAGTATCGGCGCGATTCGTCGTTATCCCAATGTTCAAAGACGCCGAGACTTTGAACCGGCTCGCCCCCTTGACGATAAACGGTTCCGGACGGCGCGTCGTAAGGCGTCGCCATTTCGCGGAGCAAATCGTCGGCGGCGTCGCGGAGCAAAATGCGCGGCGCGTTGCGATAGGCCGGCTCTTCGTTGTTTTTCGATTGCGAATACAAGACGTCGAGCCCGACCGCTTGAATCGCCGTTTGGTCGAACGAGGCGAGGAAACAGGCCGACTGTCCCGGATTTTGTACGGAATCGTCTTGTTGTCGAACGGCGCGTTCGAGAAGCGCTGCGGATAACTGCGCCACTTGCGCCCGCAATAAAGGCCGTCGAGGAGGCAAAGGAGCGTTTTTCCGCCCAACGAGGGGGACGCGCAAAGGTCGACGAGCGGAGTATAGGCGTTTTTCGTCCCTTTAGGCTTCGTGTCGACGTACTCGCGCAACTCGCCCGACGCCGCGAATCGGGCCGGCGCGGTTCTTGGAGATCGTCGCGATCGCCGTTTGGCCCTCGGGGTCGTCCTCCATATAATTGTACGGATACGAGCGGGCTTCGACGTCGCCAAATTGACGATATATTCGGCGTCGCGGACTTGCTTCGCGACGAGTTTCGCTTCGCGGAAACGGCCCGCCGAGAATTCGACGCCTTCGACCCAATGCGCGCCTTCGATTTCGCGAGCCGGGTTGCGCGGTTGTTCGCGACGCGCCGGGCCGTCTTGCAAAATGCGAATATTCGGAAATTCGCTCCAAAGGGTCGGCGACGTCGCGGAGAAGAATTGACGCTTGACGTCGTAAACGAGGACGTTTTCCTCCGGAACGCCCGCTTGGTTGACCAGTTGACGAACGACGGCCAAGACTATTTGCGGGGTCGCGTCGCAAAGGTTGTCCTTTTTGCGCGTTCCGCCGTTGTTCAGGTTGATGTTGACCGCGACGACTTCGCCCTTTGGGCGCCCGCGTTCGAGTTCGAGTTTTCGGGTCGTCTTATTGAAACGACGGAAGATTTTGGCCCAAGCGTCGGCGTCGGTCGGCGAGCGAGACCGTTTCTTCGCATTTATCGCGGTCGACGTATTCGTCGAACCGCCGTCGAGTTTTTTATCTTCCTCCGTTTACCGGGCCGGCGCGCGGCTTCCGGGTAACGCGCCGTCGCGACGCGAC
>JAFTUJ010000226.1 GCA_017466305.1 Thermoguttaceae bacterium | reverse complement strand
CGACCTCGCCGCGACGCTCGCCGAGTTGCGCGACGCTTCGAACCGCTTAAACGCCTTAAAATCGAGTTTGCCGCCCAAACGCGATTGTTGGCGACAATACGTCCCCGACTTGCCGGAATCGCCCGATTTCGCGCCGATTCTCGACGCGGTCGCCGCGTTGAGCGAGCGTTTTCAAGCGGTCGCGCAGGCCAAAAAAAGTTCGCCGCTGGAACCGCTTACGCTTCCCGACGATTTGACGGCGGCGCTCGCCCTTTACGCCGAATCTCGCGCTTCGTTTTTGATCGCGTATCAAGATTTCCTCGACGCAAACGCGACGATTTGGCGCATTAAGGAGCGCGTCGCCTGCGTAAGTAAGTCGGAATTACTGAAACGAAAACAAATGTTGGCGCTGACGAGAACGCGCTACCTTGACCGCAACGTACAGGAAGTCTATTATAAGTCTATTATAAAATACATACGCTTCGAAACGAGCTCGACGAACTCCGAAGTTCAATCGAGGAAGAGGAAGCCGAACTTAAGCGTTGCGAAGCGACCGTTTTTCGCGATTACCTCGACGCGACGAACCGCTATCTCGGCAAATTGGGCGCCGACTTCACCGTCGCCGACTTTCGTCAGAATACGCTCGGGTATTCCGGCTTAAGCGTCGAATATCAATTGACGATAAACAACGTAAAAACGAAAAAACTGGCGAACGAATTCAAGTACGTTTTAAGCGCGGGCGACCGCCGAACGTTGGCGTTGGCTTACTTTTTTGCGTCGTTGGAAAATATGAATTTGGAAAAAGCGATCGTCGTTTTCGACGACCCGTTCGCGAGCTTGGACGAACATCGCATGAGCGCGACGGCGGAGCATATCGCCGGACTGCAAAGCCAATGCCGCCAACTTATCGTCGCGTCGCACTCCAAGCCCTGTTTGAAACAGGTGTGCGGCAAACTGAAAGTCAAAGAGCCTCTTTGCCTTAAACTTTCGCGATTCGGTTCCGAAAACGCGTTGTAAGCCGAAAGTAAAAAGGAGTGGGAGAAGAACGACTACGACAGGCATTTTGCGACGTTGCGCGATTTTTACGAAAAAAACGAAGGCGCGCCCGCCGTCGTCGGCGCCGCGTTGCGTTCCGTTTTGGAGGGTTACGGTCGCGTCGCGTTCCAACCGTACTTTCCGTCGGGCGCAATGCTCGGCGGTTTTATCGAAAAGGAGCGCAAACGTCAAGCCGCCGGAACGTCGCGACTTCGCGTCGACTTGGACGAGCTTGAAGAACTCGACGCGCTTCGAGACGACTCGAACGAATTTAAACACTTTAACGACGCCTCCGCCGCCGACGTCAACGTCGGCGAACTCCGCGGCCTAGTGAAACGCGTTTTGACCTTTGTCGGCTACCGACCGAAAGAACCCGCATAAGCCAATCAAAAATAAAAACTTAAAACACGTTTGCCGAAAAACGGCGCTCGCGCGATCCGACGGGGCCCCGCCCCAACTTGGCCCGCGCCTTCTTATCGAGCCGCGAAAAGTCGCATCGCGCGACGGTGGTCGGTTATTGGCAAGAAAAAGAGACGGCTCGAACGCAAGCCGCCGCTTGGGAGCGGAATTTCGATTAGGAACGTCTCTCTTATCCGTTAAAACGGAAACTTTAACGCCAACCCCTCCTCCGCTTCGGCGCGCAACTCGCAACGCAAAAACGGTTCTTGCCCCAACTCTTGCGGCGGCGCCGTCGTCGTTGAAACAATATACTGAAACGACGGTTCCGCGCCGTCAAACGCGTCCTCCATTTCTTTCGCTAATTCAAATAAACGCCGATACGCCTTTAAGTCGCGATCCGCTTCCCGCGGACTGTCGTGGATGAAAAAACGAGGAAAGAAACCGCGTCCGGCGACGCTTTCTAAACAAGCGGTCCAATCGAGCGCGAGAACCAACGCCGATTTCGTCGCCTCGCCAAACGATTTACCGCCGTTCGTTTTCACAATTTGCAATCCGTTGCCGTCGATTTTTAAACGATACGTCGCGCCGCGTTCTTTTCGCTCGTCTTTAAAAAGTCGATCAAGAATCGACTGAAAACTTCTCGAAAGGCGTTCGAGGCGAAGTTCGTAACGGTCGCGCAATACTTTTAATCTTTCGCCGGAACATTTTAATTCGTTGTCGATTCGCGTCAAATTACGTTCGATTTCGTTTTGACGCGCGATAATTCTTTGGCATTCGACAAATTGTCGCAACAAGACTTTCAAGGCGATTATTTTTTCATATAAAGCGCGACTTTCCGCTTCTTGCGCTTTGGTTTGCGAACGCGTCGTCTCCGCTAAGTCGTTAAGTTCGACGACTTTCTCTTCAAGTTCAACGTTTAAGCGTTCGATATCGCGATTGAGTTCGTCGATCCGCAATTTTCGGGCGGCGATTCGCTCGGCTTTCAAAGGCGCGGCGACTTCCCGCGGGGGCTTTTTTTTCAACTCGCAGTCCGGACGCGAACATATGCTCGCCGCAATTCGCAACATCTCGTCGATCGTATCATTATCCGACGACGACGTTTCGCCTTGCGCGACGCCCGTTTCTTCCGCGTCGGCCTGCGAACGCAACGCCGCGATTTGGCCGCGCAAGTCTTCGGCGCTACCCGTTAGCTCAAATTCACGCTTCTGCTCCGGCGTCTTTACACGCGGACGGTCGTAAATTTCATTTAACGTTTCAAGTTTTCGCTCGATTCTTTCGGTCGTCGCTTTTAGAAAAAGTTCGCGACAACCGCCGTCTCCCGCCGCGTCTTT
>JAFTUJ010000225.1 GCA_017466305.1 Thermoguttaceae bacterium | reverse complement strand
GGCGACGCTAAAACGCCGGAACCCGAACCGTCGGGCGCAAACGGCGACGCGAAAACGCCGGAACCCGAACCGTCGGGCGGCGAATCGAGCGACGCGGCGGAAAATTGACGGCGCTTTTCGCGCTTGACGAACGGCGAAAAAAAAGAACCGCGCCGCGACCGGTCGAGCTTCGACGGTCGCGGCGCGGTTTTTTCGTCGGCGCTTAACGAACGTCGCGGACGTTGTTAAGCGTTGCGGAAACGGCGCTTGCGGCGATTATTTGTCGACGTTCCAAACGCTTTGCATCGGGTAAACTTCAAGTTTCGTTTCGCAGCGAACGTCCTTGTCGGCGTCTTGCGCGACCGCCGGAGAAAATTCGGCGACCGGCGCGTCGTTCTTGTCGGCCGGAACGAAACACTTCGCGATTTGCGACAAACCGTCGTTTGCGAAAATTTCGAGCGACGTTCGGTCGAGAACGACGCGGAGCGAAACTTTGCCGTCGACGACCGCGAGCGGCGCGACGACGCCGTCGTGTTTGAGCGTCTTTTCGGCGAAATTCAGCTCGATTTTGCGTCCCCGAATCGCGACCGTTTGCGTCGCGACGTTTTCGATTTCGAAGGAAAGTTCGACGTCGAGCAAGTCGAACGACGCGGAGTCGCCTTGCGTCGGAACGAACGCGCCGCTTCCGTCTTCTCGCGCTTTCAACTCCAACGAAAGGCGCTTGTCGCGGAGCGTTTTCAGCTCTTCGACCGGATTAATGCAAAGGCGAACGCCGTCCGGCGTCGAGCGGAGCGTCAACTCGCGCGGGACGGTAAACTGTTGCGTGAACGGCATTTCCGGATAGGAGCCGCCCTGCATCCAAGAGAATTGAATCCGGCGGCCCGGGACGTCGGAGTAGGTTTGCGCGGCGTAATCGTTGCCGCCCCATTTCGCGTCGAGCGGCGCCGTTTTCGGCGTAAACATTTCGCCGTCGAAGTCGCCGAGGACGTACTTGCCGTTTCCGCCCCAAAAGACCCAAAGCGTCTTCGATTCGTCGCCGTCGACCGGAAGCGCGAACATGTCCGGGCATTCCGAACAGCCGAGTTTCTTGACGTCGCAGGTTTTCGTCCAAGTTTTCAAATCGGGGGACGTGAAAATCGCGTAATCTTCGCCGTCCATATAAAGGGGCGTTACCCAACGACTTGTCGCTTCATGCCAAAAGATTTTCGGGTCGCGGTTGCCGCCGACGATATGCGGAATCGTCGGGTTGCCGTCGTATTTGATTAACGTTTCGCCGCCGTCGAGCGAATACGCGAGCGCCTGCGACGCTTGGTTTCCGTAACGCATATTCGGCCCGTTGTAGGTGAACATAAAGACAAGCGGCGGCTCGCCTTGCGGGTCGGTTTGGAAGCCGGTCGCGTTGTTCCAGTCGACGGCGCCGGAGCCGGAGAAGATCGTCCCGAGCGGGTCCGGCGTCAGGGCGTCGGGCGCTTCCGTCCAATGGAGGAGGTCGGGGCTCGTCGCATGTCCCCAGGTCATGTTGCCCCATTTGACGGCGAACGGGTTGTGTTGGTAAAACAAGTGATAACGGCCTTTATAATAAACGAGACCGTTCGGGTCGTTCGTCCAACCGCGTCGCGGCGAGAAGTGGAATTGCGGGCGGTACTTTTCGTTATAAGCCGGTTCGCCGCCGTAAAATTCGTCGGAAAGTTGAAATTCGGCGAACGTTTCTTCCGGATACGTCTTTTCGAGAACGACGTTTATCTTGCCCCGCCAATCTTTAGCGTCGACGTTTGCGTAAAAGTCGGGCGTTTCGGACGCGCCGGCCAACTCCGCTTCGAACTCGCGCTCGATTTTGCCGTCGACTTCGATTCGAATCCAACGCTGCGGCGACCCGGCCTTGATCGGAACGAGAAGGTGGCGGCGGTCGACCGAAATTTCGACGATTCGGTCCGACGCGGCGCGTTTTTTGTCGCTTAAACTGATTTCGTCGACGTTAATGTGCCCCCAACCGCCGGTTCCTTCGTCGACGACGCGGAAAATCGCTTTCTTGCCGAGGAATTCGGAAACGTTCCAAGTCGCCCAATCGAGCTTTTCGGAACCGCCCGGAACGACGTTCGGGCCGCGAGCGACTCGGACGATTTTTCCGTCGACGAGGAGTTCGAAGCGCGTCCCGTCGTGTCCGCCGCCTCCGATAAGGAAGTTGACAAACGGTTTGCTCAAAACGACTTCCGGCGACGTCAGCGTTCCGGTCGTTCGGTCGCCGCCGACAAAGGAGTTGACGAGACCCGCGCCGCGAAAGCCGGAAACGTCCATTTGCCCCGGGAGCGTTCCGGGCGCCGGAGCGGTTCCGAACGCTTCGCCCTCGACGCGCCAAGCGCCGTAATCCTTGCCGTTAAAATCCGCGACGAGAATATCGCCGTCGGCGGCGAACGCGGCGGTTCCGAAGAGCGTCGCCGCAAGCGCTCCCAATAAATGCTTTGATTTTCGCATTGCGTAATCCGTTGTTGATTAAAGAGGCGCGAGTTTTTAGTTAAAATTTGTATTGCGGGATTTTCAGCGTTTCACCGTCGCGAAGCGCCGATTGGTGCGCGACGATACCGCAAACCGTTGTGTTTAGCGCCGTCGCAATGTCGACCAACGGTTTCCGTTCGCGAAGGAGCGCGTCGATAAATTCGGTCGTCAGGTAACCGTGCGACCCGCCGTGTCCGCCCGCGTCGACGCCCGGCGGCAAACCCGGTTTGAGAATATCGACCGTTTTAGCAAGTTCTTCGACTTCCGGGATTTCCGTGTAGAACGCGTCGGTGTAAACGCCCTTTTGACCGCGGTTGCGCCCCGATTCGCTTCCGGCGCCGGGAGTGTCGCGGCTAACCGTCATACGCGCCATTCCGCCTTCGCTCGTTCGGAAGAGAGCGACTTCGGTGCCGAACGGATTTTTGTAACGGTTGTTTTTCGCTTGGTATTGCGGGACGATTCCGCGGTTGCCGAGCGCCGAAACCTCCGTGAAACTATGTCCTGTAACGCAGGTGTAATAGCCGGTCGCGTGCGTCGGGTAAAAGAGCGGCGGAAGGCCTGTTCGCCATTCGCGGAAGCTCGGAAGGGGGGTTCCGTAGTAGTGGTTGTACTCGCCTTCGGAGTAGACCATTTTGCCGAAAACGCCCGCTTTGTAAAGTTGGCGCGTCGCGTAGGCGTCGTCTCGGTAGGCGCTCGTTTCGAACATCATATACGTAAGTCCGGTTTCTTTAACTGCTTCGAAGAGACGGTCGGCGTCTTCGAGGCTTCCCAAGACGGCGGGGACGGCGCAGGCGACGTGTTTGCCGGCTTTGAGCGAAGCGAGCGTATGTTCGGCGTGCGACGCGGCGTCGGTCGCGAGAAAAACGGCTTCGATCGAGTCGTCTTTCAGCATTTCTTCGAGCGACGGATAGGTTTTTTCGCAACGGCAAGCCTTCGCGAGTCCGGCGCAACGTTCCGGAATCAAATCGGTTACGGCGACGACTTCGACGTTCGGGTGATTCTCGAAACTAAACGCGGCGCCGAATTGGCACAAGCCGAAACCGGCGATTCCAACGCGGATTTTGCGGTCGGTGAACGGTTCCCAAGCGCGGGCTTCGTCGATATTCGTTTGCGTTTCGTCGAAACCGGCGATATCTTTCGGGGTTTGCGGCGTCGAGTCGTCTTGGCGTAACTCGGCGCCGAAGAGTAAATTAGCGGAGACGAGACCGGCGGACGCGACGCCCGTTTGCAGGAAACGTCGCCGCGACGAATTGAATAACGTCATCGTAATTCCTTTGCGGTAAAAAGTTGGATTCGCGACAAAATTTCGCAATGAAATAAATAAGGGCGAAACGGTTGAAACGTCGACGCGCCGCGAAGGCTAACGCGTCGACGCAAAACGATTAAGACGGTTTAGACGATTTAACGTCGGTCGTTTAAGTCGGCGACGGTTTGGAGCGGTCGTTCGGGCGCCGCGAACGAAACGACGTCGGCGCCTTGCGACTTCATTTCGCGGATTTCCTTGCCGTCGACGACGATTTGATACGTCGTTCCGGCGGGCGCGTCGATTTTCAGCGTCGAACCTTCGGCGTGGGCCGGGAAGGGCGAAACGACGCGGCGACCGGCGACGTCGACGACCGAAACGTTCGTCGGGCGACCGTCGAGCAAACGACGCAACATATGAACGACGCAAGGGTTAATGTTGTAAGGATTGCGAAGTTGCGCCGCCAAATTGAAGGAGTCCGGGAGGAGTCCGACGAACGGGCCGTCCGGGTAAACCTGCTCTTCGGCGGAGATAACGATCCCTTCGGCCAACTTGCGCCAGTCGAGCGTATCGTCGTGCGGCGCAAGGAGCAAAAGCGCGTAAGCGTAATCGAGCCCGCACCATTGGACCGGAAGCCCAATCCAGTTCGGGGCGATCCAACCGGTCGCGCCGAAGACCGGCGTCGTCGCGTAAAGCATTACCGGGTCGTCGTTTCCGGCGAGCGGACGACGCTCCCAAAGGTAAACGTAAGGGACGCCGGAGAGCGCCCAACGCCGCGCCGCGTCGAGGTATTGGCGGTCGCCGGTCGCCTCGAACGCCCAAACGTTCGCGAGAACGCAACGGGACGCGCCCATAATGTCCGGCGTGTGCAGCGAGAGTTCCCAAACTTGCGCGCCTCGGGGCGTTTTCAGCTCGTTGACGAACGCAAGTCCCTTCAACGCGGCATTTAGCGATTCCTTGTCGCCGGTCAGCCGCCAATGTTCGAGGAGGCGGAAGAGGTAGTTGCCGCAGTCGCCGGACGCGTAATCGGTCCAATGCCCGCGCAAAAACTTGCCGGAGTAACGGAACGAACCGTCCGGGCGCTGCGCCGCGCGGATTCCCGCCGCTTCGTCGTTAATCCAACGTAAAAATAGGTCGGCTTTTCCGGAAAGGAGGAACGAAACGTAATTGCGGATATGTCCGCCGCCGACGTCGAGGCGCGGCGTTTCGGGAAGGGCGCCGGTCAACTCCCAAATCGTCGAGACGAAATCGCTCCCGTAATGCGGGTCGAAGGGGAAGGGCGGGAGCCCCGAGCCGACCGCGTGCGCCCAACCGCCCTCCATCTTGAGGCGCGATTCTTGGAAACCGGCCAAGTGGAGCGCCTCTTGCTCCGCCGTCGAACGCGGTCGCTTGGGAAGTTCGGGAAGCCCGCCGCGTTCGAGAACCGACCAAAGAACCGCCTCTTCGATCGTTTCGTCCGGCGCCGCGAACCGGATTTTTCCGGAAACGCTCGGCGCGCAAACGTTGAAACGGGAAGAGGTTGCGTCGCCGTCGAGGAAGTTCGGAACGGCGAAGATCGACCGGGCGTTCGGGTCGTCGAAAAGGAGCGCGGCGCCGCAACGCTCCGAAACGACCGACATAAAGGGCGACGTCAACCAAAGGGACGGCGGCGCGAAACGGACGTGTTCGGGCGTCTCCAAGTCGGCGGTCGACGAGGAATGCTCGCCCGTTTCGAGGTGTTCGACGCCGGAGAGAATCGCCTGCTTCATCGACCCGAGAACGCGAACGACCGGCGAGTGAACCGGGCGCGGCGCGTCGGCGGCGAACGACAAGACGTCGCCGTCGAGTTGGAAGCGGAGCGAACCGCAAACCGCGTCCGAAGCGTCGGTTAGCGCGAATTCGACTTCCGCTTTTTCGGCGTCGAGCGAGCGGAAGACCGGGCGCAAACGGCTCGGCGCGTTCGCTTTTGGAGCGGCTTTTTCGGCGTCGGAGGCGGCGAGCGCGGCGTCGATTCCCGCGTCGGTATGTTCCGTCGGAACGGTTTTCGCGCCGTCGCCGTCCTCGACGAGAAGAGGCGTCAAGACGGCGACCCGTTGGCCCGAACGAAAGATTTCGGCCCCCGACGCGTCCGGCGCGAAACGGACTTCGAGCCGGTCGTTTTTCAGCGTCGGAGCGGCGGCGACGTAAGCGGCGTCGGCGGCTTTCGCGTCGGCGACGTCCTCGTGAAACGCGAAGAAACGACGCGTAATTCGTTCGCCGGAGCCGACTTGCGTACCGACGACTTCGATCGTTTCGAACGGCGTTTTTTTCGGGTAATAGAGGTCGATTTCGGCGTCGTCGGCGATTTCGACGTTCGCGCCGGGGTAAGATTTGGTCGGGTCGACGCCGAGATAATCGAGTTTCAACCGCGTCGGCGTCGGGGCGCCGTTCTTCAGGTTGAACGTTAGCTTGCCGTCCGCGACCGTCGAAACGCCGAACTTGACCGGCTTGTAAACGACTTCGATCAGTTCGAGCCGCGCGATTTCGATTTCGCCCGCGTCGTTCCCGGGGTCGAGGCGGAGTCGCAAAAGCGGACTAACCGTTTCGACCGGAACGAGATAATCGTTAAACTCGCCGTCGGTCGCCAACGGGAAACGGGGCGCGCGGCTCTCGTCGGGTTCCGGAAACGCGGTTTCGGCGCTGAAAAATTGCCCGCCGCCGGTCGTCGTCGTTCGCATTCGGAGGCGGACGAGCGTCGTTCCGGAGACCGTTCGCGGGGAACCGTCGGCGTTAAACTTTATCCCGTTTAACATCGGGGTGAAGAAATAAGGGTCGTCGCCGGTCGCGCGGACTTTGAGAACGCCGTCGGCGATTCCTTCGATCTTGGCGGAAGGGCCCGACGCCCAACCGTCGGCGGTCGCGTCGGGGGCGGCGAAATCGAAAACGACGAACGAGCGATATTCGGCGATTTCGCGCGGAACGGCGTCGAGCGGCGGGTCGTTCGGATATTCCGGTTTAAAATCGGACGCGACGGCGGGCGTTTCGTCGGCGAAAACGGGAAGTTCGAAAGCGGTCGGCGCGGCGAGCAAACCGGGCGCGAGCAAAAGGGCGAGCGTCGCAAGTCGGCGCGACGGCGAGAAAGGACGGCGGGAGGAACGGCGCATCGAAGGGACTCCGAAGGAAAGGAACGCGGCGGTTTTAGCGTCGGAGGTTTGGGAAAACGCTAAATAAATGTTGGCGGAAACGCGTTCGACGGCGGCCCGGTCGCGTCGAGCAAGTCGCGGCGAACTTGGACGTCGGAACGAACGCAAGAAATAACGACGCGAACGCCGTCAAAACGTTAACGACAAGAAAAACAAAACGACGGCGCGTCGGCGGGAAACAAACGGAAACGTTCGGACGGCTTGAAGGCGAACGAACGACCGGTTTTCGACGAAACGATCGGCGAAATCGGTGCGCAAAATCCCCGAAAGTCGACGCGCGGCTTGAACGAGGAACGCGTCGACG
>JAFTUJ010000224.1 GCA_017466305.1 Thermoguttaceae bacterium | reverse complement strand
TTTGCTGGTTTCGTCGACTTCCCGCGCTTCCGTCGCGGCGTCGAGTCGAGCGCGAAGTTTGGCGAGGAAGAAAGCGGCGCCGAACAAGGCGAACGAGATCGCGCAGAAGAAACAGGCGGCGACCGTCGCGTCGTCGAGGTCAAACGCAAAGTAACGTATCGTCAGCCAAATAAGGAAATAGAAAACGCCGAACCAATAAAGGCCCGCGCTCCGGAACGCTCCGACAAGGAAGGCGACGCCGGCGACCGCGAGAACGAGAACGTTCGTCCAAGCGGCGGCGACGAGCCCGAACGTTTCCCGGTGAGCGGCGAAAGCGTCCAAACACGCGGGACAACTTCTGCCGTCGGCGCCGAAAAAACCGTATAAAAACGGCAAAACCGTTAAAATCGCAACGCCGACCGGCGAGACAAACAGCGCTCGACGGTTGGGACCATTGGCGAAGAGAGCGGGACGTTTCCGCCAAGCGAGGAAAAACGTCGCGAGCGCGACCGTTCCGCAGACGGCGAAAAAGACGAGCGTCGCCAATCGTTCGGAGTAAGAAAACGACGCTAAGAGACTGTGTTCGTAAAACCAGAAACGAGAGGAGATAAGGAGACAAACGTAAAGCGTCGCGACGCTAAGGAGACGTAATTTCGACGCGACAAAATGGTTGGCGACAAGTGTTAAAGAAGCAAAATAAACGAGCCCCGCGAGGAAGAATAGGTAAAATGTGAAAAAGAAAGGGGTGGCGGCGTCGCGCGATTCCACCCAAACGGAATACTGGAGCGTCGACCAAAAAACGCCCAAAAGCGCGTAAAGGAGTTGAACGCCGCTTGCGTTGCGTCGAACGCCCCAACGATAACCCAACGCGGCGAAAATTGGGAGCGAATAGGCGGCGTTCGGAAGCGTTGCGCTAAGGAGCGCCGGAGAGAACGCGGTCGGGCGGGCGAACGAGAATTCGGCGATCGTCCAAATGACGAGAAGCGCGGCGGCGAGGTAATGC
The DNA here is from genome assembly GCA_017466305.1 of Thermoguttaceae bacterium. Taxonomy (GTDB): domain Bacteria; phylum Planctomycetota; class Planctomycetia; order Pirellulales; family Thermoguttaceae; genus RUG369. Next base: position 5,558 of record JAFTUJ010000224.1, on the reverse strand, counting down.
GTCGGGGCGCGGTCGCCGAAAAACGCGACGCCGAACGCCAACGCGCCCCAAAGCCAGTAGCCCGTCGGCAACGCGATTTCGAACTGGAAAATTTCCGCAAACTGCCAAACGCTCAGCCCGAAAACGAACGCGCCGAGGAAAAAGAGGGCCGCCGAAAAATTCGGACGTTTGAACGCTCGCGCCGCGAAACCGCCGAGATAAACGACCGCGAGCGAACCGAGCAAAACGCCGATTTTGCAAGACTTGCCGAGATTTTCCCAAGTGAGCGACAGAATGAAGTAAAGGGCGATCCCGAGCGCGAGGGCCCCAAGCGTCGCCGTCGCGAAGACAAGGAAACGACTAAACGCGTCGCGACCATCGGCCGAGGCGGCCGTCGACGGAGCGCCGGGGGCTTCGGCGTAAAGAGCGCGGAGCCGGGCCGCCGTTTCCGCGTCGATTAAATTATTGTCGAGCCAAAAATTAATTTCCGTTTTAAGACGGCGAAGCGCGTGTTGCGGAAGGTTCCGTTTTGCGTTGGCGTTTGACATTTCAGCCTCTCCGAAGAAAAATGTTGGCAAGATTTAACGATTTTAACGGTTGAGCGAAACGATAACGCGACGAAGAAGCAAGCGCCCGTCGCCGCGCTTAACATTGTAACCGAATTGCCGCCGCGATTCAAGCGTCGTAGGGCGGACGTTTCGCCTAAAAGTCGCTTTTTTTTCTTTGCAAAATCGGCGGCGAAAAACGGCGTTTTCAACGTCGCTATAGTAATATCGACAACACGATGTAGCGCTCGTTAAAAAAACGGACTTGATTTTGAAAGAAAAAAACGGCGAAAGGGGGCGACAAGGAAAAAATCAAGGGCAAAAAAGCGGGGAAAAGAAATGAAAAAAGGAAAAAACGGCGGTAAAAACGAAAAAATTGAAAAAAAACGGAGAAAATGGGAAAAAAAACGCGTTCGGGCGCTGGACGTCTTGCGCGATTAAGGTATATTTAAGAAACGTTCCTTTTGCGAAATCGTCGGCCTCCTTGACTTTCTGGGGGCGACGCCGGGCGTCGTTTGAGGTTGAATTTGCGTTGGCGACCGCAACCGGCGACTGTTGCCGAGACGGAGAATTCGCGAAAAGGAATCGACGCGAACGCGAAAAAGCGGGAAAGCGGGACGCCGCGACCGTTGGCGAGCGTCGAGAGAAAAATAAACGATTGCCGGCGATCGGCGTTGGACGCGTCTTGGAGGACGCGGCGCCGTCGTCGTTATTTTGGAGTCGATTCGACGCAAGCGGCGTTTTCGGAACGCGTTAAGCGCAGGGCCCGCCCGGGTCGGCGCGTCGCGAGGCGATCTCGCGACCGTTGGCGCGCGCCGCGACGAAGCGACTTAAACCGCCAATTTTGGAGGATTAGTTCAAATGGTCAAGCTCACTTTGCGCGAAAAAGAAACGATTCAAGACGCCGTTCGTCGCTTCCGCAAGCTCGTCGAACGCAGCGGAATCAAAAAGGAAATGCGTCGTCGCGAAAATTATGAAAAGCCGAGCGAAACGAAACGTCGCGCTCGCCTTCGCGCCGAACGCCGCGCCGTTCGCGCTTCGAAGATGGCCGCTCGCTAGTCTTCTTTAAAAACGTCCGCTTTTTAACGTTATCGCGTCGTCTCTTTTTAGCGGCGGCGCGGGAAGCGTCTTGCCGATATGATTCGGCGAACGCGTTGGGGATATTAACGTTGAAAGCGGAGTTGGATTCAAACGCCGTTCAGCGCGACTGAGCGGCGTTTTTTTACAATGCAACGCGAACGATTATCAAGTTTTGGACGTTTAAAAGATTTGCGTTGGATTTTGTGGCGTTTGAACGATTAAATCGTTAACGGCGGTTTTCGCGTCGCGTCGATTGGCGAGACTGTTTAAAAAAATTTCTTGCTTCCTTGGCAAATTTTTAGCAAATTTGCGCTCTTTGTTACTGAAAGCCGAAGAGGTCGCGGAGAAACGCGAATGGCGCGATTTTCGTCCGGAGGAGAACGTAAATGGATTACAACGATAAAATTCAAACCGCTTTGAAAGTCGCGGTCGCGTACGTTCCGCGCTTGGCCGGGTTGGCGGCGGTCGCGGATATCCGCGTTAGTTCGCAAATCGAGACGGCGGGCGTTTTTCCGTCGGGGCGAATGTTGATTTCGGAGAACTTTGCCAAAACTTTGAACGTTAAAGGGTTGGCGTTTATCGTCGCGCACGAGCTTTCGCACCTCTTTTTGCGGACGCACGAACGGCTTGGCAAGCGGTCGGAAGACGCCCAACTTTTAAATATCGCGCACGATTTTATTATTAACGCGACGTTAAAGCGGGATTTCGGATGCGGGTACGCGCCCGCCGGCGGTTTGGATTGGGACGCGTACGAATGGAATTTTGAAGGGCGTTTTCCCGGCAAGACCTGGAAGCCGGCGACCGAGTATTCGCTCGAAGAGTTGGCGACGTTCCTTCGCCCGATTCGCGACGAGATTTCGAACGTTTGTTGGGATAAAGACGTCGTCAAAGCGCTTGAAATGGACGACTCGGGAACGGCGGCCAACGTTCAAAGGATCGGCGGCGGAGCGTCGAAGTTGGGCGATCTCCTTGCGGCGGCGGGAATCAAAGCGGAGGATTTCGCGGACGCCGACGCGGAAGGGGAAGCGGAGGACGTCGACGCTCCGGCGCAAAAAACGAACGAAGCCTCTCTTGACGAAGCGGGAGCGAGCGCGCTCGATTCCGGCGTCGACGCGTTGTCGGAAGCGCTGGAACGGCAAATGTTTCCGGACGAGAACCCGGTCGAAATCGCCCGAAAAATCGCGGAGGTCGAGGAAACGGTCGTCCGGTCGTATTCCGAACAGGCGCTCGTTTCGGCGCTCGACGGCGCGCAACAGGCGGCGCGAGGCCGCGGAACGGAAGCGGGATTCGGCGCGAGCGCTTACTCCTTGCTTCGCGGGACTTACCAAACGCCTTGGGAAGCGGCGCTGCAGCGTTGGTTCGACTCGGTCGCTCCGCCGCGTCGAAGTTGGGCGCGACCGTCGCGGCGCGGCGGCGACCGAACGGACGTCGTCTTGCCGGGCAAAAATCGCGAAGGCTGGACGCTGAACATCGTCCTCGACACGAGCGGCTCGATGACCGACGCGATTTCGCAGGCGCTCGGCGCGATCGACCAATTTTGCCAAGCGAACGACGTCGAAAGCGTTCGAATCCTCCAATGCGACACGCAAGTTACCTCGGACGAATACGTCGAAGTCGGTTCGCTGGAACGCTTTGAGGCGAAGGGGTTCGGCGGAAGCGACATGAGCCCGGCGATGCTGAAACTGGCGGAGGAGCCGGACGTCGAGGCGGTGATCGTCCTGACCGACGGCGGAATCGCTTACCCGGAAGGCCCTATGCCGTACGAAACGCTGTGGTGCATCGCCGGCGGATGGTGGAACCCGCAATTTTCGTACGGAACGGTCGTTTGCATCGACTCGAACGGGCAAAATTGAGACGGCGCGACGAACGTCGGACGCGGGAGGAAAGGTCGCCGTTAGTCGCGTGCGCGAAGGAAAAGGGCGAGTTGCGGAACGCTCTTAGTCGGCGTCGCGTTTGCCGAATGCAAAAAAACGTTAAACAAAAACGTAAAGACTGCAAAGAAAAGCGTTATGAAACTGATTGAAGAAATTGTCGACTATTGTTATAATGGCGAAATGCTGGACGAAACGCAACTTTTGCGTTTGCAAGGGATGGGGATTTGGATTGACGTCGATTACGACGAATTCGGCTGGCCTTCTCTTGAAGAGTGGCTTGAAGATATGGAAGCGCAAGACTTGCGACGCGCGGCGGAGCGTAAGGGCGAGCGTCGGCATTGGTCGCGGATTTATAATAAGAAGCATTTCACCGACTGGGCAAGCAACCGAATGAACAAGAAATATTTCGACTGTCGGGTTCCGTCGGGCCGCGGCGCGACGAGCATCGGACGCGGAAGAGCGCGTTACTTCTAGTCGCGGGAACGAAGGGATAGGTTGGACGTAGGAACGTTCTTGGGCGGAGCGCGTTTTCGGGGCGCAAAAAAACGTTAAATAAAAACGTAAAGACTGCAAAGAAAAACGTTATGAAACTGATTGAAGAAATCGTCGATTACTGCCTCGCCCGCGGAATGCTGGACGAAACGCAACTTTTGCGTTTGCAAGAGATGGGGTTGGGATGCTGGGTTTACTACGATTACGAAGATTATTGTGACGATTGCGAAGCTCTCTGGGAAAAGGCGCGCGTTGAAGCCGACGAACGACTGATGGAAATTGAGAAATTAGCGCAGGTAGGCGAGGAAGAGCGCGTTCTTATGGAGCGCGTCGAACGCCATAGCAACGCAAGGATGGCGGCGCGCCGTAAAGCGGGCGGCGGGTCGCGACCGGTTCGCAAACAGACGACGGCGCCGGAACTCGACGCGCTTCTCGCTCCGCTTTTGGACGCGATGTTTGCCGACGACTTGTCGCGTTGCGTTGTTAAGTTGGGAGCGCGAGCGGGAATTAAGGAAACGTCGAACGTTCGCGACGCGGCGTCGTCGCTTGCGCGGTTGTCGGAAAGCGAACTGTTAACCGCGTTGACGCAAGCGCTTGACGCGAACGGTCGCGACCGTTTGTCGTTGAACGACGTTTACGCGGCGATTCTCGCTTGGCCGGACTTGACGTTTTTGAAAGAGCGGGGCGGCCCCGCGGTCGACGCTTGCCGAACGCTTCTCCGCGAAGATTACGAGTCGGGCGTGGCGAGTCGAGACGCTTGGCTTTTAGGCGAGTCGAACGCGGTGCGCGATCTCTATTGGTACCAACGGTTTAAGTTGGGTTTGATCGCGGCGCTCCGAACGGTTTACGAAACCGACAAGGCGACGTTCAAGCGTTGGTCGACCGACGGCGGACGGCTGCCGTTCTGGGGTTGGGAGGAAACAAAAAAGGTCGACGCGACGTGTTGGAGCGTTTGGGCGTTTGAAGAGCGGACGCCGCGCGAAGTTTCATACGCCGAATGGGAAGCGACGTTGGAGCGGCTTAATAACCCGCGAACGCTAGCGTTACGTTTGACGTTGACCGATTCGCTTGCGTTCGATTTTTCGCATTTGACCGTCGTCGACGGCGATAACGAACAATTCAAAGCCGCCGCCGACGCGCCGACGGTCGCGAGATCGTCGTTTTTTTATACGCACCTCATAACGCGCGCGAGCGATGACCTGCTCCCTTTTTACGCAAGGAATTGGGATAAGTTGACGTTAAAGAATTCGATCGGCGTAACGGACGCGGGTTTGTCGTTGTTTTCGGGGAGCGCGAGACTGCAAGTGTTGGAGTTGACTAGGTTAGCGAATGTAACGGACGCGGGTTTGTCGTCGCTTTCGGGATGCGCGAACCTGCAAGCGTTGAGATTGAACGGTTTAGGCCGCATAACGGACGCGGGTTTGTCGTCGCTTTCGGGATGCGCGAACCTGCAAATGTTGGAGTTGAGTTATTTAAACAGGGTAACGGACGCGGGCTTGTCGTCGCTTTCAGGTTGCGCGAACCTGCAAACGTTGAGGTTGCAGAGGTTAGGCGGCGTAACGGACGCGGGTTTGTCGTCGCTTTCGGG
>JAFTUJ010000223.1 GCA_017466305.1 Thermoguttaceae bacterium | reverse complement strand
TTTGGAGCGTAAGCGTTTTGCCGTAAAGGCTCGTCGCGAAGGTGATCGTGTCGCCCGCGACCGCGTAAGAGATCGCTTCGCGGAGGGAGATTTCGCCGTCTTCCGGATCGACGACGTCGTCGGTCGTCGTAACGACGAGCGACGGGGCTTCGTACGAGCTGGCGATAGAGCCGAGGTTGCCGCCGTTGGAGCCCAAACCGAGCGCTTGCGAGCCGACGGCCAAGGAGTAGTCGCCGTTTTCCGCGTCGGTGAAGAGCGGTTTCGACGGGTCGTAGACGTAGTTCGTCGCGGTATCGGCGTTGGACCATTTTTCCGTTTCGAAGCGCGAAAGAACGTTGTCGGCGTTCATCGGGTAACGGGCGTGCGGCATGCCGTCGATATCGTGGCCCGAACCGGTAATTTGATCGGCGTTCGGCCCGGTGAGGAGGTTGCCGACGATAATCGAATCGGCGATCTCGACCATCGCGGCCAATTTAAAGAGACCGCCCGAGTGTTCGACGGCGGAGTTGCCGGCGATCGTAACGCGTTCGAGGCTAACTTCGTAGGCGACTGTGGGGTGAATATTGTTCACCGCGTCGACGCTAACGCCGCCGGCGTAGGAGCCCGCTTCGTTGTCGACGATCAGCGTGTCGACGATCGTCGTCTTGCGCGCGGTATCGTAGAAGTCGGTGTAAATGTAAATACCGCCGCCGTTGACGCCGGCGTAGTTGTCTTTGACGACGCAGTCTTCAAGCGACGCGTAGGAGCCCAAGTAGAGCCCGCCGCCCGCGTCCGCCGCGTTGCCGCCGACGAAGGTCAAGCCTTTGAAGGAAACGACGCCTTCGGTTCCTTCCGCGACGTAAACGACGCGGCTTTGGTTGTTCGCGTCGATCGTAACGCCGTCGCCGCCGTCGATCGTAATCGCTTTCGAGATTTCAAGTTGCGTTCCGTTAAGAACGACGTTCGCAACGTCGGCGGCGAAGGTGATCGTATCGCCCGCTTCGGCGGCGGCGATCGCTTCGCGCAAGGAGGTGAGCCCGTCGTTAGCGTCAACGACGTCTTGATTCGTCGTAACGAGCGTCGAGAGGTCGATCGTCGTTTCGGCGAGCGTCGAGGCCATTTCGGCGGCGACGGCCGCGTCCGCTTGCGCCGCGTCTTCCCAAGTCGTCGCCGACAGGAGTTCGCGATTTTCGAGTTGCTCAAGACGCAACGCGCGCTTCGTAAAAGCGTTGTGTTTCATAGCTGTTTCCTTAATTTTCCGTTCAAACTTGGCCCCTAACGGGCGATAATATAACAACACGTCGCGCCAAACCGGACAACAAACGTTCCATTAAACAGTTAACGCAACGTATGTCAACGGTTTATTTTCGACCTTTTGAAAGTTTAACCTTTTCTAAATCGACACGCTCGCGCGTTTATTATAATCTTTTTTCCTCATAATGCAACAAGAAAAGATCAATCTTTGGGCTAAGAAAAGAAGAAAATTTACCTTTAATCATCTATATAAGGAATTTCAAGCGACAAAATCGGCGCAATTCAATCAATTTACCATTAAAGCGTCGCAAATCTTTTTTGCGTCGCCGCCCCCTTTCGCCCGCTCTCCGACGCGGTCGTTTTCGCCGATTTCGGGCCGCCTCCAACGCTCGCCCTCCGCCGACCGTAAAAAAAGCGCGCCGCCGAGTTTTCCCTCGACGACGCGCTTCGTCGGCGCTTTGCGTCCCCCAAATCGACGCGGCGGAGGGGAAAGCGTCGACGGCGAAACGCTCCTTGCGCTCGTCCGCTAAACGCGAATCCCCCCCTTCTCAACCGATTCGACGCCCGGTTCGGCGCCCGCTCGCTTCGCTCAACGCTTGAACGCGTATTCGAAGAGCGGTTCTTCGCCCGGGATAACGATTCGCGTTTCAAAGCCGGGCTTGTCCTCCGCGAAGTCGATCACCCGACCGCCGCGCGGAAGGTCGCCGTATGTCTCGACCCCGGTTTTGCGCCCGTACGCCAAGACGACGCCCTTGTATTCGCCGATGTAATCGTTGTTGTGCTCGTGTCCGACGAAAAGCGCTTCGAGGTCGCCCCGTTGAATCGCCGCCGCGACCAAACCGCTGTTGACCCGAGGCGACGCCGGGTTTTCGCCGCGAATCCCGATCACGCCCTCCTTCGCTTTGTACGTTTCGCCGTCCTTGTCGTGCAGCTCCCAAAACTCCGGCGTCGGGATGTGAAAGAACGCCGCCGACGGAACCGGCGCGCCGTTTTCCGCCTCCGCTTTTTCGCTTTCGCTCATGTACCAAGCGATTTGCGCCGGTTTGATCCAGTCGTACTCCCAAGAAACGACCTTCGAAAGCGCGTGAATGCGCGGGTTGTCGCTCAAACGGCAGTACGAGTGCGAGTCGAAGAGCCAAATGCGCCGCTTCTCTTTGCCGTCCGCGCCGAGAATCGGAATGAAGCAGTTGCCGGCGCCGGGCAGCTCCGGAACGTCGCGCGTCATGTTGAGCGGCGACTTCGAGAATTCGGCGTAATGCGCCTTCGCCGGAACTTTGCGCTCGTGGTCGTGGTTCCCGAGCGTGATCGCGAACGGAACGCCCGCCGCCTCGAACGGTTCGCAAACGCGGCGCCAAGCCTCCGCGAAACCGCCTTCGATCGCCGTCGCGTCGAGCCAAACGATATCGCCGGTAACGATCGCCAAATCGGGCTTCGTTTCGACCAAGAGTTTGCGGACGTTTTCGAGCGTTTGCTCGGCGCGCTTGAGCCCGTCCGCGCAGTTGTAACCGAGATGCAAGTCCGTTACCTGCAAGATTCGGAACCGACCGTCTTTGAAACGCATCGCCGGAGCGCGACCGGTCGCCGCGTTCTCTTCGCCGACGGCGCGACCCGCTTCCAACGCAAGGGGCGCCGCCAAAGCCGACGCAAGAAAGGTTCGACGCGAAAAAGCCATTTCAGCCTCCTTATTAATATAATATATCGACAAAAACGAATAAAAACCGCGCCGTCAAGCGAACGCGTTCGATTTGATTATAAACGCCGCGAAAAGCCAAGTCAAGCAAATTCCGCCCGCCGCGTCGTTTTTTCTCGCCCGACAGTTCGCGCAAGTCGACGAAAACGCGCCGCCAAGTTTGCGTCGTCGTCTCGCTTCGCCGACGGAAACGCTTAATAATCAACGCTTAAACGCATACTCGAAGAGCGGTTCGGCCCCCGGAACAACGATTCGCGTTTCGAAACCGGGCTTGTCCTCCGCGAAGTCGATCGCTCGACCGCCGCGCGGCAGTTTGCCGTACGACTCGACGCCGGTTTTGCGCCCGTACGCCAAGACGACGCCCTTGTATTCGCCGACGTAATCGTTGTTGTGATCGTGCCCGACGAACAACGCTTCCAAGTCGCCCCGTTGAATCGCCGCCGCGACAAGTCCGCCGTTGACGCGCGGCGCCCCCGGTTTTTCGGCGCGATTCCCGACGACGCCCGCTTGGGCGCCCTTGTCGCGCAGCGCCCCAAACTCCGGCGTCGGGATATGAAAGAACGCCGCCGACGGAACCGGCGCGCCGTTCTCCGCCTCCGCCCGCTCGCTTTCGCTCATATACCAAGCGATTTGCGCCGGTTTGATCCAGTCGTACTCCCGCGAAACCGCCTTTGAAAGCGCGCGAATGCGCGGATTGTCGCTCAAACGACAGTACGAGTGCGAGTCGAAGAGCCAAATACGCCGCTTCTCTTTACCGTCGGCGCCGAGAATCGGAATATAGCAGTTGCCGGCGCCGGGCAGCTCCGGAACGTCGCGCGTTATGTTCAGCGGCGACTTCGAAAATTCGGCGTAGTGCGCTTTCGCCGGAACGTCGCGCTCGTGGTCGTGGTTCCCCAACGCGATCGCGAACGGAACGCCCGCCGCCTCGAACGGTTCGCAGACGCGGCGCCAAGCCTCCGCGAAGCCGCCGTCGAGCGCCGTCGCGTCGCGACAAACGACGTCGCCGGTTACGATCGCCAAATCGGGCTTCGTTTCGGCCAACAGTTTGCGGACGTTTTCGAGCGTCTGCTCGGCGCGTTTGAGACCGTCCGCGCAGTTGTAGCCGAGATGCAAGTCCGTTACCTGCAAGATTCGGAACCGACCGTCTTTGAAACGCATCGCCGGAGCGCGACCGGACGCCGCGCTTTCTTCGCCGACGGCGCGACCCGCTTCCAACGCAAGGGGCGCCGCCAAAGCCGACGCTAAAAACGTTCGACGCGAAAAAGCCATTTTTCTCTCTTATTAATATAATGGCAAAAACGAATAAAAAACCGCGCCGACGAGCGAACGCGTTCAACGAAACGATGATAAACGCCGCGAAACGCCAAGTCAAGAAAATTCCGCGGGTTCGCTCAAAAAAAAGCAAAACGCGCCGCCGAGTTTTCCTCGACGGCGCGTCTTTTAGCGTTTAACGTTCGTTAAAAACGTTAAAAACTGCGTTACTTCGCCAAGTCGTCTTCGCAAACGACGCGGAAACCGACGTTGTGAACCGGTTGCCAGCTTTCGTAGTCGCGACGAACGCCGGAACGAGCCCACTTCTGACGGTCGTTCCAGGAACCGCCGCGCGCGACCTTCTTCGCTTCCGCCGAACCGGACTCGCGACCGTCCGCCGCGTTGTACGGGTACGGTTTGTAGTCGCTCGACGTCCACTCGGAAACGTTCCCGATCATGTCGTACAGGCCCCACGGGTTCGGCGCGTACGAACCGACGTCGGTCGCGATCATTTGACCGTCGTCGACGGCGTCGATTCGCGGAATGTACGCCAGCCAATCGGCCGGGTTCGCGACCGGTTGCGGGTTGACGCCGTTGACGACGAAGAGCTTCGTCTTCACGTCGGCCAAGTTTTCGAACTTCGAGAAATCGACGTCGCCGTCGCCGTACCAAGCGGAGGTCGCGGAACCGGCGCGCGCGGCCCATTCCTACTCGGCTTCGGTCGGAAGACGGAATTTCTTACCGGTTTTTTCGCTCAACCAAGCGCAGAACGCCGCCGCGCGAGCTTGCGAAATACGAATGACCGGTTGGTTCGGCAGGTTCGCCGGGTAACCCGGGAGAACGTGGTCTTTGTGCCATTGGTCGATGAAACGGCTGTCGTGCGTCGCGTCGAAGAGCTTGTACATCGCGTTCGTCGTTTCGGTCGTCGCCATCCAGAACGGCTTTTCGATCGTAACGGCGGAGCGCGGGAACTCGTCCGCGAACCCGTTTTCGTCGCCCATCACGAACGAACCGGCCGGAATGCGCGCCATCTCGAACGAAACGCCTTCTTCCAGCGCGACGGTCGCTTTTTGCGACGAAACGACCGAAACGGCGTATTCCCCGCCTTGTTTCGCGGCGTCGTTCGCGGCGGTCGCGTCGTTTTGCATCGCTTTCGCCTTCGCGGCGTCGAACGGCCAGTTCGCGACTTCCGGCGCGGAGCGGTCGAGTTCCGGTTGTTCTTCCGGAGCGACGAACGCCGGGCGGTTCTTCTTCGCTTCGTCGTAATAATACGCGTCGGTTTCGAAGTTGAGGTCGTTGTCGGCGTAAAGTTTCTTCAGCTCGACGTAGCGCGCCGAAACGGCTTGCACGTGTTTGCCCGTCCCGCGTTCCTTGCCGGCTTCGACGATTTCCGTCCAGGAGCCGAAGTACGGAACGTTCAGGTCGATCCAGCAGTGGAGGAGGCGCCAAGATTTTTCGTCGAGTTTGACGCCGTGGTGCCCCTTCTTCAACATTTGGACGAGTTCCGACGTCGAGGTGTGATACTCCATCGGCTTGAAGACGCGGACGTCGCTTTCCGGGCCCGGGCGACGCGTGAAGCGGTGCAACGCGTGGTAGGCCTTCGAGAAGTTGCGCGGGCCGCGGCTCGTGTCGGCGAAATTCGGGCGGTCGGCTTCGGAACCGTCGTGGCAACCGACGCAGTATTTGTCGAGAATCGGTTGGACTTCGCCCTCGAACGAGAACGGACGCTCCGGCCCGTAGAACTCGGTCAGGTCGACCGGCGGCGTGTTGCGCGCGATCGTCGTTTGGGTCGGCGAAACGTCGTTTTGCGTTTCGTGGCAGCCGATGCACGATTGGTTTTCGCCCGGCATGCCGACGAACCAAGAACGCATCGTTTGGACGGCGGCGCCCTCCGCGTCGAGCGGTTGCAGAACGACCGGGGTGTTCGCCGGAATCTTGAACGACGCGCTTCCGTCTTCGTAAACCGGAACTTCGCCGAGGAGACGGCGACCGTCCCAGCAGCTTTCGACGCCGAAGACGTCGTGGCCGCCGACGCCGCGGTAACCGTAGCTAACGGCGTAAACGCGGAGCTTCTTGACCGTTCCCTTCGGAACGTTCGGGAGACCTTGACCGAAATAAACGTCGGTGATGAAGACGTTCGAGTCTTTCGCGCCCGGAACGGTGCGGTCCGGAATCGTCGTCGGCTCGTCGGTCGGAATCAACGCGGTCGGCTCGAGGAGGTGGTAGCCTTCTTCCAAACGCAGGCAGACCATATTGTCGAACGTGTCGACGAGGTAAAGCCCCCAAGGATCGGACGGCTTCATGCGGCACGAAACGAGGAAACGTTGGTCGTCGAGCGGATACGGGAAGAGGAATTTCGGCCAAGAATTGTCGACGAGTTGGTCGACCGTAACGTTGGCCGGCGGATTGTCGCGACCCGGGATGCGTTGGATGACGCCGGTCGTTTCTTGGCGGCCCTTCGACGGGTCGAAGAGAACGAGTTCGCCTTCGCGAGCGACGCCGTGGTGACCGGTAACGATCGCGACGAATTTCGACGATTGACCCGGAAGCGGTTTCGCGTAGAACAAGCTGTTCGGCCAGTAACCGCCGCTCCCGTAATGCTCGACTTGGTTCGTGCCGTCCGGGTTCATCGTGAAGAGATAGCGCGAGTAATAGTGCGTGATGTCGACGTATTCCCAACGGAGGTAAAGAATGCGACCGTTCGGAAGAATCGTCGGGCACCAGTCTTGGTCTTGTTCGAACGTCAGCTGACGAACCGTTTCGCCGTCCGCTTCGAGGCGGTAAATATTCCCGACGACGTCGGAACCGCCGATGCAGGGAACGCCCATCATCGACGCGGTGGAAACGAAGAGCGTCGAACCGTCCGGAACGTAACAGCCTTCGACGTTGTTGACGTCGCCGCCCATTTCCGGCGTTACTTGACGGAGCGAACCGTCTTCAAGGTTGCATTCGAAAATTTGCCAAACGCCGGAATCGGAAAGCGCGGTAACGAGGCAGCGGTCGGCGTCCCAGTGGAGCGAAATATCGCCGATGAACGATTCTTTGCGCCCCTTCGTAATTTCCTTAAGCGGCGCTTTCATGTCGGCGACGCTAAGGGTAACGAGCGAATCGTCGTATTTGCCCTTGCCGCGCGACGCGTTCGAAATCCAGTTCGGCATCAGCGCCGGATTCGTCGTTTTGCGGAGAAGAATCTTGTCGAATTCGAAGACCGGGTGCGCGAGCAAGACTTCGCGGCGGAACGCGTCGTATTCTTTAGCGATTTCGACGATCTTCGCGGCGTCGGTTTTTTCGGCGGCGAAACGGTCGCGGAACTCTTCCCAACGCTCCATATACCCGTCTTCTTCAAACTCGTCCGGGTAGTTGGCGATCATATCGTCGATGGCGAGGCGCAGCGAGTCGATGTTTTTGATCGCGAACGCGACGTCCGGGCCGAGTTTGTTCAATTCGGCTTCGACCTTGCGGGCGGCGCGCTTCGCGAGCCAGTCGGCGCGTTCGTCTTCCGACGCGAAAAGTTTCGGGTCGTTCGGGTCGCCGAGAACTTGCAATTCGACGACGGAACCCCAGCTCGTCGCGGCGCTTTGCGCTTTGCCCGGCTCGCCCGCTTGGACGTTGTAGGTGCGCCAAAGTTTGAACTCGATCCAGTCGTAAGTTTGGTCGTCGATCAAGCCGCCGTTCGCGCCTTCGTACGACGTCATGTAACCGCCGCCGTTGCCGCCGACGACTTTATCGCCGGAGGTGAACGTCGGCGCTTCCGGGAACTTCGGTTGTTGGCCCGGATTCGCGGCGTTGTTCGCGAGACGAATTTCAAAGTCTTGGTTCCCGCGAGCGTCGATGTTCCCGGTGAAAACGCGAATCGCCGAGATCGAACGCGGTTTGCCGAGATAATAAACGACGCGAGACGGAGCCCCGTTCGTCGCGACGCGACCGGCGCCGCCGAGCGTTCCCGCGGAACCGTCCGTCAAATACTGCGGCGAGTCGACTTGGTCGGCGACGACCAATTTCGCGCCCGGAAATTCGAGCAAATTCAAATCCGCCAATTCGGCGATTTCGACCGACGTCTCGTTGAACGCCGATTGGTTGTTCGCCCAGCCCTTAACGACCGTTTGAACGTCCGCGGCGTTCGCGACGTTGGGCGCCGTCATTAATAACGACGCGAGCAGAGCCGACGACGCGAGCGCCGCGACCGAAAATAATTTCGTCATAATGTTCGTCCTTAGCGTTGGCGACGCGCTCCGACGCTCGACTTACTTTGCCTCGTCGAGAACCGAGCCGCGTCCTTTGCGACAAACGCGCTCCGCCGACCCGACCTCCGCTTTACCGAAAGTCAAATTAGCGAAGCGATAACAATTTTAACGTTAAAATCCGCGCCGTTCGACGCAAAAACTCAAGCGAAAACGTCCCGAACTCCGAAACGTTCGACCGTTTCGAAGCGTCAAAACGCCGTTTCGAGCCGAGAATTTCGCCGATTATAGCGCTTTCAAGACCGAAAAACAACCCTTCGAGTCGATTTTCGCCGACTTTTTTTCTTTTTTCCGACTTTTCTCGACGCGCCAAACCGCCGTTCCCGCCCCAACGTTTTATCTTACCCAGTTTGCGCAACCACCCCAATTAGCGCGCCCCGTCGAACCGTCGTTCAAGCGCCCAAGCGACGCCCCAAAAGCCGAAAAGCGCCGCGAAGAGCCAATTTTTCCCCGGCGTTCGCGTCGACCGCTCGACGACGACGTTCGGATATTCGCCGAACCGCCGCTCGAAAAACGCCGTCGCCGCCGCTCGCGCCGCTTCCTCGTCGAGGTCGCGCAAGTCGAGCGTTTCGCCGCCGGTCGTTCGCGCGATTTCTTGAAGAACGTCGATTCGCGCCGCGACGTCTTGCGTTTCGAGCGCGAGTTCCGCCCGCGTTTTCTCGGCGCTTTTGATTTTTCTTTTTTCGACGCCGGAATCGAACGTCGCGTCGTTTCCGCTTTCCCCGCTCTCCGCCGAAACGCCCGCCGACTCTTCCGCCGTCGAAGCGTTCGCAAGCGCCGCGCTTTCCGTCCGTTTCGCGTCGCCGCCGTCGGTCAGAAACTCGAGCGCCCGCAAAACGAAACGGCGATAAATCGTTTTATCGCCGAGCGTTCGGAGCCGCCAAAGTTCGTCCGTTCCTTGCGCCAAGACCTTATTTTTCCCCAACGTCGCGACGACGAAAAGGGGCGTTTCGCTCCCCGTCGAAGCGTTTCGAGCGTTGAAAAGCGTCTCCGCCCCGACGCCCGGCGTCCAACCGTCCCAAACCCGGGTCAACTCGACGTTCTTTCCCGTTTCGTTCGCGTCGAGCGCCGCCCAAAAGCCCGCCAACTCGGCGAAAACGTCGCGACCGCGCGGGGTCGGAAGGAACCGCCAAGCCCCGTTCGCCGATTCTTCGCCGTTTGCCTCACTTTCCCCGTTTAACAAATTCGGCGCAAGCAAAGTCGCTAAACTTTCGCCGCTTTCCCCAACTTGAAACGTTTTCGCGCCCACGAGAAGCCAAATCGACGTTTCGCTCCCGTCTTGCGTCGCGACGTCGACGAGCGTTTGCGCCTTCCCGGCCCAGCGTTCGAGCGGAACGTCGCCGATCAAAATCGCGTCGAACTCCGCCAAGCGACGTCGGGTCAAATCGCGCGGCGCGAGCGCCGTTTCGTCCCCCTCGCGAACCGCGTCGTCGACGCAAAAGAGAAGCGTTTTCAGCGCGACGCCCTCTTCGCGCCGCAACAATTCGCGCAAATATCGATATTCGTACCGCGGTTCGTCGTCGACCAAAAGAACGTCGAGTTTTTTCGCCTTCGCTTCGACCCGAAACCGCGCCGCGTTATTAAACGGACAAAATTCAGAAAAATCAGAAACCGCTAAATTTTCGGCGTTTTCGACCAAATTCGCGTCCTCTTTTTCCGCGTCGTCGAAATCCGCGACAAAAAGAAAATAATCGAAGACGCCGTTTTGTTCCAGTTTCCAATCGCGCTCGACTTGAACGACGCCGCCCCCGTTCGCGTCGATCTCGACGTCGACGACGCGTTCCCAAACGAGTTTCGCCGTCGCCGACGCCGCCGCGTTCTTCGGCGAGCTCGCCGTCTCTTTTTCGCCGCTTCTTTCGACGGGCGTTTCCCAAAGTCGAACGACGGCGCGACGCGTTCCGCCGCCCTTGCCGTTCTTTTCCTCTTCTCGCTTATCTTCTTGCGCCGCCGACGTTTCGAAACCGCCGTTTTCGAGTCGCAACTCGGCCCGCAACGACGCGACGCCCCCCGGATAAACGGTCGACGGCGCGTCGACGGCGCCCCAACGCCAATCGAGCGCCCCCGTTGAAACGCCGACCGCGACCGCGTCGACGGAAACGCCGCTTTCCCTTTCGCCGTCGACTCCTTTCGCGCCTTCCGTCCGTTCGACGCCGCCGTTTTGAATCCCGTCCGAAAACAACAAGATTCTGTCGCGCCGTCGAGCGCCGCTCTCGCTCCCGCTTCCCCCACTCCGCGACGCGCCGTTAGCCGCCAACTCCTACAAAGTCGACGTCGCAGCCGACGGCGTTTCGAGACCGTCAAGTTCCTCAAACGACGCGACCGCTCGTCCGGAAAGAGTTCGCAACTCGGTCGCCAAACCGCGACGCCGCGACGCGTCTTC
>JAFTUJ010000222.1 GCA_017466305.1 Thermoguttaceae bacterium | reverse complement strand
CGTTTTGCGGAGCGACCGGAGCGTTTTGCGCGGCGGCGACGTTGAACGTCGAATGATCGACGGCGGCGGGCGCGTTTTGAGCGGTCGGGAACGCGTTCGCTTCGACGGCGGGGAAGTCGTTTTGCGCCGCCGGAACGTAAGGCGCGGTCGCGGCGAATTCTTGCGCGGCGTTCGGCGCGGAATTGGGCGCTTGGTAAGATTGCGTCGCCGACGGAGTTTGCGTCGTTTGGGACGTTTGGGCGACTTGGAAATTATCGGCGCTTTGGTAACTTTGGCTGTAATCGGGCGTTTTGAAGCTTTGCGTCGGTTCCGGCGGAAGGTTCGCGGCTAAGGCGTTCGCGTTGGCGTTCGCGGGCGTTCCGACCGGAGCGCTCGACGGCGAATTTTGCGCGAGCGAGGAAGCGTCGTCCGGCGTTTGCGCGAGTTTCGACGTTTCTTCGGCTTCGTACTTGCCCTTTTGAGCGAGCGATTTTTCGTCGTCGATTTTTTTCGGAGACGCGTCGCCGACCGTATAATTTTCCGGCGGCGGCGTTAAATCGTTCAATTCGTCGAGTTCGCTCGGCGTGTCGACGTCGGTCGCTTTCGGAGCTTTCGAGAACGGATTCCCCATCTTCCAACCCGAACGACAGCCGGTCGACGCGACGAGCGCGACGGCGAGCGCGGCGACGACGAAAATTCGGGCGTCGAACTTATTTTTCATCGAATTATTTCCTTTATTGACTTCCCTGTCTTGCGATGGCGGCGCGTTCGCGAGTTCCTTAGCGCCGCGTCGGCGTCGACCGCGCCTCCTTGCGCTTTGCGTCGACTTTAACGACTCTAAGGAATGTATCGGATTTTTTCTCGCTAAAAAAAGAAAAAAATCTAAAGTTCGTTTAATTTTTTTTGGATTTTAACAATTTTTTGCGCGCGCCGCCCTCAAACGGACGCGCCGAAGCGTCGCGTCGAGCGGACGTCGAAAGATAACCGATTTTTAACGTCGACGCAAGAGCGTTTTTTAGCGTCTTTGCTGATTGCGCGGATTGTTGAGGTAAGTGAAAATGGGTGAAATAAAGCAAGGAGACGAGACGCGCGGTCGTCAAGCCGGTAGTTTGGGGGGAATGTGCAAATCGGGCTTGCTTTGTCGACTGTAAGTTTTTTAGCGTTTTTGTTGATTTTTCTAATGATCGGGGCGTTTTGGGCCGATAAGACTAAGCGAAGCCCGTCGCGTCGAGACGAACGCGCAAGGCGCGGTTCGAGCAAGTCGGCGAGCTTCCCCCTTATTTTTTACTTGTTTTACTCGTTTTGTTCGTCTTGTTTATATTAACGTTGGAAAACCGACGCAAACGACGTTGGGGAACCGACGCCAACGGCGAGCGACGCTTGACGCGTCGTCGTCGGCAAAGTTGTTGAAGTTGTTAAAATCGTTGAAGTTGCTAATCGCTTTAAAGCCGTTGTGTTGACTGTGTTATGCGCGCAAAATCGTTAGAATGGGAAAAACCGTCGCATTGGGAACGGTTCGTCGGAGCGACGGTCGGAATCGGTCGCGCCATTACCGACCGCGTCGCGTTGGCGGGGAATTTAGCGGTTTTTTCGGTCGCGACGATTTTTTGGCTCGTCGTCAAGGGCGCGAAACGGGAAACGTTGACTCCGGCTTTTTACAACGTCGGCGTTTTGAGTTTGCCGGTCGTTATGTTGACCGGAACGTTCATCGGAATGGTGCTCGCGGTGCAGTCTTACCCGCAGTTCAAACTGGTCGGGCTCGAAACCCGCATCGGCGCGGCGATCAACCTGTCGCTGGTGAAGGAACTCGGGCCGGTTCTCGCGGCGACGATGCTCGCCGGACGGGTCGGGAGCGCGTTGGCGGCGGAACTCGGGACGATGCGCGTTACCGAACAGATCGACGCGCTGGCGAGCATGGGCGTCAACCCGATTCATTATCTCGTCGCGCCGCGTTTCCTCGCTTGTTTGACGTTGATTCCGGGGCTGACCCTCTTCGCCGACTTGATGGGCGTCGTCGGCGGCGCGTTTTTTAGCATCAAGTTGCTCGGCGTCGACTGGAGTTATTATTGGGAATATTCGCGGAATATGGTCGGGATGTTCGACGTATGCGCCGGGATGTTTAAGAGCGTCTTTTTCGGCGCCGCGATCGCGTTGATCTGCTGCCATCAGGGCTTCCGTTGCGGCGCGGGCGCGGAGGGCGTCGGGAAGGCGGCGACGAGTTCCTTCGTTATTTCGTTCGTCGCGATTTTGTTCCTCGACCTGCTTCTCGGCATCGGGCTCGACCAATTTCAGACGCATTTCCTCGGCGGGCCGAAGGGAAGTATGATTTGACGTCAAAACGACGCGGATACGCTGTTTAGCGAAGACGCGTCGAACGGCGGAAATAGGCGAAAATAGATAAAAGCGTAATTTCGGTAAAACGGATAAAATAAGGAAGCGGCGACAATGACCGACGAAACGAAAAAAGACGACGCGGCGACGAACGGCGAATTAAAGCCGGTTCGCGTCGAGCCGAACGTCGAAAACGAAGCGCGACCGTATCCGCTCCCGAATTTGATCGGCGAATCGAATCCGGAGTCGAGCGCTCAAAGCGGCGACCCGACCGCGTCGGAACGGCGAGAAGGCGCGTCGGAACGGTTGATCGAAGGCGCCGTCGTCGTTGAAAACGGCGTCAAAAAAGTGTTGCGCCGCCGTCCGCCCCTTCTTGAAATTCAAAACTTGAACGTTATTTTTGGCGAAAACCAGGTTTTGCGCGACATTAACTTGAAAGTGCGACGCGGCGAAACGGTCGCCGTTATCGGCGAAAGCGGGTGCGGCAAGACGGTGTTGCTCAAAAATACGATCGGCTTGATCGCGCCGACGAGCGGTCGCGTCCTTTTTAAAGGGAAAGATTTGGCGCGCGTTTCCGGGAAGGCGTTGACCGAAATTCGAACGCATTACGGTTTCGTTTTTCAAATGGCGGCGCTTTTCGACAGTATGACGATCGCCGACAACGTCGCGTTTCCGCTGCGCCAACATCGCCGAAATATGCGTCGTTCCGAGATTAAGGAGCGCGTCGAAAGTTTGCTCGAAGAGGTGGGGCTCAACCCGCGAATCGTCGCGAACAAGACGCCGGCTGAAATCTCCGGCGGGATGCGCAAGCGCGTCGGGTTCGCTCGAGCGCTCGCGATGGAGCCGGAGTTGATGCTTTACGACGAGCCGACGACCGGGCTCGACCCGATCATGAGCGACGTTATTAACGAGTTGATGATCGAAGTGCGCGACCGGCGCCGCGTCGCGGGCGTCCTCATCACGCACGACATGAAGTCGGCGTCGAAAGTCGCGGACCGGATTGTCATGCTCTACCCGCACGCTCGACTCGAACCGGACGAACCGCAGATGATTTTCGACGGAACGCCGGAAGAAATCGAGCGAGCGACCGACAGCAGCGTCGCGCAGTTCATTCTCTGCTAAGCGGGAGAACGGCTTCGAGAAATGGCGAGCGGCGGTACATTATAGCGTCGCG
>JAFTUJ010000221.1 GCA_017466305.1 Thermoguttaceae bacterium | reverse complement strand
GACGACGAACGGAAAAAAGGAAGAAAAAGGAACGATTTTGCGCGATTTTTCGAATCGGTCGCGTCGGGCGCTTGCTTTTGCCGTCGAGATTGTTTAAGATGGAGGGCGAAACGTCGCGGCGCTTTGGGCCTTGCTTTTTACCCTTATTATTAATAAGGACAAAAAGAGCGAAACGAGCGTTGCGAACGAAAAAATATTCGGCGTTTGGACGTCAAAACGCGTCGAATAAGAAAAATGCGCAAAAGCGGAGGAATTTAACGATGAAGCGTAATGAAAAGGTTAAACAAAACGGGCGGAGAATCGGCGGCGTTTTCTCGACGTTGACGGCGGCGCTTCCGGCGTCGGTTCTTTGCGGCGGCGCGTTGGCGGTCGGCGTCGTCGCGCTCGGCGGGGCGTTCGGGTTCGAACGTTGCGCAAACGGAGCGGACGGGACAAACGGCGCGTCGATTGCGGCGTCGAAAAACGACGTCGGCGCCGAAAATGAAAAAACGGCGCGCGATTTCCTCCTTTCGCCGACCTTTTTCGACGAGTTTTTCGCGACCGACCGAACCGAATTGATCGATTTTAACGGAAAAACGGTCGACTTGAAATACGCGTCGGAACCGGACGCGGAGCGGTTTTCGCTCGACCTGCCGTTTAAGGCCGACTGTTCGACGTTCGACCGGTTCGCGATCTCTTGCCGACTCGAAAATCCGGAGGGAATCGGCTCCGCGACGCTTTACTTCAAAAGCGGGGCCGGCTGGTACTCGATGACCGGCGCGCCCCGACGCTCGGCGACCGGCGAAACGACGTATCTCTTTGAAAAAGGCGGGTATATGTCGGAAGGCAAGCCGGCGGGTTGGGACAAAATCGACGCGATTCGGGTCTCCTTTTGGCGGGGCGGCCCGGTCGACGGGCGCGTCGTTTTCCGTTCGCTCGACGCGGCGCGGTTCGCTTTCCCGATTCTCGACGTCGACGAGACCGGCGGGAACGATTGGGTCGTTTCGTCTTGCGCTCGCTCGCTGAGTCGCGCCGGGTTCTCGGTCGGGCGAATCGACGCGAGCGGCGTTTCGGCGGAGGCGTTGCGCGGGCGGCCTTGCGTTTTCCTCCCGATCGCCGAACGGATTCGGCCCGAAACGGTCGACGCGCTTTGCGAATACGTCGACGACGGCGGCTTTGTCTTTGCTTTTTATAACGCGCCGGAAAAATTGTTGCGAAAACTCGGGTTCGAACGCGGGCATTACGTCCGTTGCGAGGACGCCGGGTTCGACGTCGCCGAGATGCGCTTCGACGCAAGCGTTTTGCAAGAGGCGGCGGCGCGCGGGTTCGTTTTGCCGTCGAAAATCGAACAGCATTCTTGGGCGCTTATGACGGCGGAACCGATTTCCGGTTGGGAATCTGGGCGAACTTCGCCGATTTTCGGGGATAAGCGGGCGCGCAAGTTGGCCGTTTGGTTCGATAAAAACGGAAAATCGGTCGACCAGCCGGCGATTTTGGCGAGTCCGAACGGTTTTTTCTGTTCGCATATCTTCCTCGACGAGGGCGCGGCGGCGCAAGCGACGCTCGTCGAAGCGTTCGTTTCGGCGTTCGACCGGAACCTCGAACGGCGGCGCGCTTGGCAAAGTTGGCGTTCGATTTTCGAAATCGGGCTCGAACCGGAGGCCGACGTTCCGACGAAGCGGCGGGAGACGCTTGACGCGCTCGAAAAAGCGTTGGCGCAACGCGGTTGGACGCTTGCCGACGTCGCGCGGTTGATCGGCGGGGAAGAGTTTAACGATTTTATCGGCGAAAACGCGGGGAACGCGCAAGTTGCGAAGACGGCGGGAGTCGAGCAAAACGCTAAAACGACGCAACCGACGCAACTGACGCAAGAAGCGCAAACAACGCAACTGACGCAACCGACGCAAGTAGCGCAAACAACGCAACCGACGCAAGAAGCGCAAACAACGCAACTGACGCAACCGACGCAATCAAAGCAAACGGCGCAATCGGCGGAAAGTCGGAAGAATTTGACGGCGTTGCGGGCGGACGTCGACGCGATTCGGGCCGAATTTGTCGACGCGTACTGCCGTTCGTTGCCGTCGCGAGCCGGAGAAGGCCGCTTCTGGTGGGAGCATTCCGGGTTCGGAATCGAGCGCGGCGACTGGGACAAGACGGCGCAAGAGCTTGCGGACGCGGGCTTTAACGGCGTTATCCCGAACATGCTTTGGGGCGGCGTCGCTTATTATCGGAGCGAAATTCTTCCGGTCGCGCCGTCGGTCGAGGAATACGGCGACCAAATCGCGGCGGCGGTCGCGGCTTGCAAAAAGCGGGGGCTCGAGACGCATATTTGGAAGGTTTGCTTCAACGCGTCGAACGCTCCGGCGGAGTTTTTGGCGGAGATGCGGGCGCAAGGTCGGCTCCAAATTTCGCTCGACGGCGAGGAGTCGCCTTGGCTTTGCCCGTCGCACCCGGCGAACCTGGAACTCGAACGGGCGGCGCTCGAAGAGGTCGCGACGAAGTACGACGTCGACGGAATTCACCTCGATTACATCCGTTACCCGGACGGCGATCATTGCTTCTGCGACGGCTGCAAGGAGCGGTTCTCGGCGGAATACGAACGGAAGACCGGGCGCAAACTCGGCGATTTCCCGACTTGCGTTCGCGACGATAAGGAGATTCGCGCGGCGTTCGAGGAATGGCGGCGCTCGCATATTACGTCGCTGGTTCGCTCGATTCGGAAGACGCTCGACGAAAAACGCCCGAACGTCGCGCTTTCGGCGGCGGTTTTCTCCGGCGTCGACTCGGCGAAACGGTCGGTCGCGCAGGACTGGATCGGCTGGATCGACGAAGGCCTGCTCGACTTCGTTTGTCCGATGGATTACACGGCGGACGCGGCGGGGTTCGCGGCGACGGTTCGCGGTCAGCTCGACGCGGTTGCCGGTCGAACGCCGGTTTACCCGGGAATCGGGATGACGGCGACCGGAATTTCGATGGGGGCGGAGCAGGTCGCGGCGCAAGTCGTCGAGGCGCGCAAAGCGGGCGCGGACGGTTTTACGATCTTCAATCTCGACCCGCGAACGGCGAAGGTCGCGCTCCCGGCGCTGAAAAAAGGCGCGACGTCGGAACCGACCGAGCGTCTGAAAGGCGGTTTGGGACAAACGAGCGAAGCGAGCGAGGCGAGCGAGACGAGCGAGACGGCTCCAAGCGGGAAGTAACGTTCGCCGCGTCGCGAAGCGCGACCGTCGCGACACTTAGAAGTCTTGCCGCGTCAAAGGTTTATCCGCTCCGCTAAAAAGGGGCGGCGTATCGTTTCGTCGCGTCGAGCGTTTCCGGTTCGGCGAGCGCGCGAAAGAAGTCGGCGAGTCGACCGTCGGCGTCGTTGTAAACTTCGCGGTTTGCCGGTTCGTTGTAAACTTCGCGGTTTACCGGTTCGTTGTAAACTTCGCGGTTTACCGGGTCGTTGTAAACTTTGCGGTTTGCCGGTTCGTTGTAAACTTTGCGGTTTGCCGGGTCGAGCGCGAGCGACGTCGCCGCCGAACCGCCGAACGGCTCGACCTAAACGGGCCGCCCGCGCCGCGCTTCCTCCAAAATCGGCGCGATCTTCGAACGCATTCGGTTTTTTGCGCCGACCCAACAAAACGGGCCGGGTAAGTTTTTCGTCGTCAAAATTCACCTCCTCACAGCGCGGGAACGTCCGCCGGGCGTTCGCTTGGCATTGTAAAATAATAAGTTAAAACAGCATGGTTGCAGGAAAGGTTGCGCTTTCAATTAGCCAAGAATGTAAACGTACTCGGCGGAATCGCGAACCGCCTTTTCGATTTCCTTTTGCTTTTCGCTCGGCTCTTCGCCGTCGTAGGACGGGCTGTGATACTCAACGAGGGGCTTTGCAAAGTATAGCGACGGGGTCGGCGATAACGTCGTTGAGCATATCGAACGGGAATAAGTCGCCTTCGTCTTCTGTGAACAACGTGTTGTACTTTGTGCAAGCGTATTGCGTAACAATCGGTTCGCCGTGCGAGATTCCCGATTCTTTGTAGTAACTCCAATCTTCCATCACGAATATCCAGTTCCTGATCGTGTACTTTTGGAGGACGGTAATCAAATCTTTAAATTTAATTTTCATCTCCCGTTGCCTTTCGGTTCATTAAGTTTGAAATTGGTCACATGAATCGCGGCGCGTCTTCTGATTTCATACGCAAAATCCAATCTTTTTTATTTCTTCGATGACGCACGATCGAGACTTTACCCCCGGCGTCGGCGGACGACGGAGCGAGTGCGGACCGGCGCTTGCGGCGTCGCGTCTTGTCGTTAGTCGCGAAGATTGCAATCGAGGATGCCTTCGCAGGCCAACTTGTTGGGGTTGCGACTGCGGAACGCCGTTTCATTTGACTTCGGAGGGGGGAGACTGAGCAGGGCGAGCGAGAGTATTTTGCCGTCGCGGGCGGAGACGGGAGCCGGATGCGAAGTTT
>JAFTUJ010000220.1 GCA_017466305.1 Thermoguttaceae bacterium | reverse complement strand
CGAACGGAATTCGGAATCGCTCCCCGAAGAGGCCCGGCCAAAAATCGGCGCAACGCTTTCGGCGCCTTATTAATTAATAACGACAAACGAACCGCTTTATAACGGTCGTATCCGCAAAAAAGTTCGTCGCCGCCGTCGCCGCCGAGCGCGACGGTCGCTTCCCGGCGCGTCGTTTCGCAAAGATACCAAGTCGGAATCGCGGAACTATCGGCGAACGGCTCCCCATATTCGCGAACGAGCGGCGCTAAAATTGTTTCGGCGTCCGGTGCGACGAAAAATTCGGTATGCTCCGTTCCGAAAAGCGCCGCCGTTCGCCGCGCAATGGGCGTTTCGTCGTACTCCTTCTGCGCGAACCCGATCGAAAACGTCCGAATTTTCTTCTCGGAAAACTGTTTCATTAATCCAACAATAACGGTCGAATCGACGCCGCCCGACAAAAACGCCCCAAACGGCGCGTCGCTCCGCATCCGCAACCGCGTCGCGTCTTCGAGCCGTCGACGCAATTCGCGCGTCGTTTCTTCAAACGAACGCTCGGTAAAATCGTTATTTTCGATAAATTCCTCCGCCGCTCCACTCAACGCGACGCCGCCATTTCCCCCGCTTTCCCCATTTTCCCCGTCGTCCTCAACCTGTCCAAACCAACCGTCTTCCGCTCCAAAACGCGCCGCTCCTCAGGCTCCGTTTGCTAAGGCTCGCTCGACGTCGCCGGGCAAATATTTTCGTTTTTCGTCAAAGTTAGCGACGTCTTCCGCTTTCCAATATCGCTCAACCGTTAAATCTTTTCCATCCTGCCAAATCAAAAACGACGCCGGCGGCAATTTGGCGATTCCGCGGTAAATAGTCCGAGGATAGGGAACGTATTGATAAGTCAAATATTGCCGAAACGCGGTCAAATCGAGCTCTTTCGGAACGTCCGGAAAGAGCGTCAGCGCCTTCAATTCGCTTGCAAAGAGGAGTCGGTCCGCTTCGACGCGATAAAATAAGGGTTTTTTACCGATTCTATCGCGAGCAATGAAGAGTCGCTTTTTTCGCGAATCCCAAATCGCAAACGCGAACATCCCGTTCAATTTCGGCAGACAGTCGACGCCAAACTCCTCGTAAGCGCGCAAAAGAACTTCAACGTCGGTTTCGGTGCGAAATTTTCGCCCGCGTCGTTTTAATTCGCTACGAATTTCAACGTAATTGTAAATTTCGCCGTTAAAAGTTAGCCAAATCGAACGATCGTCGTTTGCAAACGGCTGCCGCCCGGCGTCGGAAAGGTCGATAATCGCCAAGCGCCGATGCCCGAACGCGACGCCCTTCTCTTCGACCGAAATTCCCGGTTCGATCGGTTCCCGAACGACGCCGCGAGCGTCCGGCCCGCGCCGTTGCATCGCGTCGGTCGCCCGATCCAAAATCGCCGGTTCGACCGCTTTTTTCGCCGAAGTCCAAACCGCGCCGCAAATACCGCACATTCTTTATTTCCCTTATTTTACGCGTTTTAACTTTCGCGTTTCTCAAACGCCAACCGAAAATCGACCGCAAAACGGTCGACGTTTCCTCCGCAACCGCGCCTTTTTACCCGTTTTCGCCGGAACCCGCGAGTCGCCTCCAACCGATATGTCGCCAATCCCCCCAACGTCTTCTTTATTCTTTTAAATTATCGGCGTTTACCTCCCTCGTCGACTCCTTAAAACGCCGAAGAGGACCTTTTTTTCGAATTTTATCGGCGTTGACGCGACGAAAAATCTTCATTTTCTCTTATCCATTCTTCTTATCTTCTACACTACTCTCAAACCAACCATTCTTCCCAACCGGCCTTGTTCCGCTAATCGCTTTACTCCGACTCGCAATTATTGGAACAGTTCGATTTGTCAAACAATCGACGCGCCGAAAACCGCCCTAACCGCCGCGTCGCGCCGCGACGCTCAACTAACCGAAGTCGCCGATGTCCCGCTCGTCCCTCCCCGTTTGTTCCCGCGTCCGCCGCGTCTCCCCGAACAATTCGCCCTTTGCCGCCCTTCAATTTAACCGACAAGAAGACTTTGACCGCCAAATTCCGGCGTCAGAAATCAAAGTCAACGACGTTTTCCAAACGCTCCCTCGACTCCCCCTTTGTCGCTCGCCTTATGTCGGAGCGTTCGCGTTCGGCCTTTTCGCTTTCCCTTGTCTCGCGACGTCGCCAATTTGGGCGCAAACGCCCGGCGACATTTCGTCGCCGCCGGTCGTCGACCGTCAAGCGCAAATCGACGCAACCCAATTTAGTTCCGGCATTTACGGCGATCCCTCGCCCAACGCGCCTTCCCCCTTCGTCGAAGCGCCGACGTCGACGCCGCTTCCGCCTTTTTTTTCGGGCGACGCCGCCGACGCCGTTCCGAACGCGGCGCGCGACCAACTCGAAGCCCTCGCTTGGGCCGTCGGGTGTTGGGAACTCGAAAGCGCCGGTTTCGTTTTTCAAACAAAAATCGATTGGGCGCCGGGCGGCTCCTACCTCCTTTGCCGCGACTTCGTTCGCCCGGTCGTCGCGCCGACTTCGGCGTCGGCGCTCGCGGCGCCCGCTTCCCAAAACGCCGCTTCCTCGTCGGCGGCGACGTCGGCGCCGACGCCCAAGTTCGCGGCGTTGCGCGTCGTCGGCTGGAATCCGGTCGCCGGTCTCTTTCAGTAGACAATCTTTTGTCGCGACGGAAGTTACGGAACCGGACTTTGGCAACGCGAAGGCGAAAGTTGGCGCGTTGCGACGCGCATTTTGCTCGTCGACGGGCGCGCCGCGACGTCGGTCGAATATTTTTCCCCCCGCGCGGGCGGCGGTTTCGATTGGGAGTCGACCTCGCGAACCGTCGAAAATACGCCGTTGCCCAACGTCGGTCCCGCGACGGCGCGCCCGCTCGACCCCCGTTTTTTTGAACGCCTTGAAAAATCGATGTTTAGCGACCTTCCTTCGCCGACGACGCCGACGACGCAAAGCGAGTTTGAATAAACCATTTTCCGAAACGTCAATCAATTACGCAAACGTCGCGCTTCGCTTCCGCGCGAAGATCGAGCGACCGTTAAACGCAACCCTTTTCAAACAAATCAAACGTTTGTTTTAAACCTTACGTCGCGCGACTTGCGTCGTCGTTCGATCCGCGTTATCCCCGACGACGCAAATTGCCGCGCCAAACTTAACCTATTTTAGGAGAACACTTCTGCTCCGTCAAACGTCATTGCGCCGCTCAACGCGCTCGACCGCGCTCGCCGCTTCCGCGCTCGCCGTCGTCGGTTCGCTAAGCGCGCCCGCCGCCTTAATCTTCGCCGACGCGCCCCCGACGCCCCCCGCCGCCGCGAACGAAAGCGCACCGACGCGCTCCTCCCAAACGTCCGACGTTCCCCAAACGTCCGAAGCGCCCGACGTTATCGTCGAAAAAACAGAAACGCAAGTAATTGTCGTTCCGAAAGTTAACGCCGAACGCCCGCGCCAAATGTCCGCCGAAGACGCGCAAAAGTTCGAAGCGCTCGTCGAGCTTTACGCTTACGCCTACCCGCTCGTTTTGTCAAACGAAATTCAACGCGAAACGACGTCGCGCTTTTTTTTGGCGACGCCGAACGAAACGTTTTACTTCCCGCGCCTTCCGGACGCCCGTTACCGCGCGACCGAATTCCCAAACGTCGACTCGATCTTTGCAACCGCTTGGCTCAACCTTGCCGACGAAGCGCAAATCGTTGTCGCGCCTGCGGACGCCAACGCTCCGTTTTCGCTTGAAATCGTCGACGCTTGGTCGAACGTCGTCGCGTCGTTCGACGAAAAAACGCTCGCCGAACTGCCGACGCTCCAAATCGACGGCCGTTCGTTTCGCGCCTTGGCGCTCGTCGGCCCGAATTCGCCCAAACCGACGAACCTTCCGCCGGAAATTCGCGTCGTCGAGTCGCCAAGCTCCCTTGCGCTCGTCTTAACGCGGGTTTTCGTCAAAAACTCGACGCGCGCCGGCGCTTTCGGAACCCGTCCGGTCGTTCAAACGCTTTACGACTTCGCAACCGTCGCGGCGTCGACGTTTACGTCGGAATTAACAGAAGAAACAAACGCCGTCGTTCCGAACGCAACGTTACACGACGCCGCCAAACCCGCGTCCTCCTCCCAAGAATCGACGCGCTCGAACGACGTCGACGCAAAACCGACGTCAAAAGAACAGGAACCCCAACCCGAACAAGTGCTT
>JAFTUJ010000219.1 GCA_017466305.1 Thermoguttaceae bacterium | reverse complement strand
TGTTGACGAAAACAAGGTCGACGTCGTTCGGCGACGCGGCGTCGTCGGCGGCTTCCCAACCGTTCGCAACGAACGCCGTTCGCAAAAACTGCGTTTCGTATTGATTAACCTTGCACCCGAGCGTCGTCGTTTTAAATCGCATTTCGAAAGGTTCCGGAGGTTGGATAAACGTTGGCGGAGAAAGGTTTGCGCGTCGCTCTACTTCGCGAACGCGTCGCCGGTTTCCGCGAGAATCGCTTCGCGTTCCAGTTCGTCGAGGAAACCGAGAAGGCGGCGCGACCGACCCGGCGTTTGCAGTTTTTTGACCGCTTTCGCTTCGATCTGTCGCACTCGTTCGCGGGTTACCTCGAAGATGCGTCCGACCTCTTCGAGCGTGTACATATAACCGTTTTTGAAACCGTAACGCAACTTGATGATTTCGCGTTCGCGCGGCGTCAGCGTTTTTAAGAGTTTGTCTAACTCTTTGCGCAGCATTTGGTTGCCGGCGCTCTTTTCCGGGCGTTCGTAAGACGTGTCGGCGACGAAATCGCCGAAATTGGCGTCGTCGTAATCGCCGATCGGGCGTTCGAGGCTGATTGGCGAAGCGCCGGTTTGGAAGACGCGTTCGACTTCCTCGGTTCGCATTCCGGCGCGCGTCGCCAGTTCTTCGACGCTTAGTTCGCGTCCGGAGCGTTGAAATTCGTTCTTTTGAAGCGTCCGCAATTTCGACAGCGCGTCGATCATATGCGCCGGAATGCGGATGGTTCGGGCTTGTTCCGAGATAGCGCGGGTGATCGCTTGACGGATCCACCAGGTTGCGTAAGTCGAGAATTTGTAACCTCTTCGGTATTCAAATTTGTCGACGGCGCGCATCAGGCCGGTGTTGCCCTCTTGGATGAGGTCGAGAAAACTCATTCCGCGATTGCGATATTTTTTGGCGATCGAGACGACGAGGCGCAGGTTGCCGCGTGAAAGGGCGCTTTTGGCTTCTTCGTATTCGCGTTGGTAACGAGCGATTTTTTCGAGTCGGCGTTCCAAACCGCGGGGCGATTCTTGCGCTTTGCGACGGAGGGCGCGCCATTCGGCTTTGATTGCGGCGCGGCGGTTCGGCGACGCGAGGGCGTATCGCGGCGAACGCATGAAGGCGCGAAGTTCGGCAAAACGGGCGCTGGTCGCTTTCATCGATTTGACGATGGCGTGCGCGCGGCGGGTGCGCAAGCTCAATTCTTCAAGGAGAAGAGCGCAACGGCGGCGACGCAAGTTCGCTTCGCGCTTGATGTTCGCTTTTTCTTCGGACGACGTCGACGGGGAACGCAAACGTCGCCAATCGGCGCGCAGCTTCTCGACGGCGCGTTCGAGCGTTTCGAGGTTGGCCGGCATTCGGTTTTGAATCGCCTCTTTAGAAAGGCGTTCGGAGAGATTTTTTTTGATGGTTCGATCGAACGCGGCGCGTTCTTCGCAAACGTCGCGAACGAGGCGAGTCGCTTCGCAAACGGCGGTCGGCGACGAGAGAACGACGCGGCGGAAACGGCGGCGGGTCTTTTCGATTTTGCGCGACGCGGCGACTTCTTCTTCGCGCGTAAGGAGCGGAATATCGGCCAGTTGCGCCAAGTAAAGACGAATCGGGTCGGAGTTCCAGCGCTCCGTTTCGCCGAAATCGAGCGCGGCGACGACGGACTCGACGCGGTCGCGTTCCGGCTCTCGTTCGACGCGGTATTCTTCGTAATCGGCGGCTCGCGTCGGCGCGTCGTCGTCGGAAACGAAGTAATCGAAGCAGGCGTCTTGCGAGTCGTCTTCGACGATTTCAACGTCTTCTTCTTCGAGGCGCGCTTTCCATTCCTTAACGACGGTCGAGTCGACCGAAGGGGCGGTAACGATCAAGTGGGTGAACTCTTCGACGGTAACGTACCCTTGCGCTTTGCCTTTGGCTAAAAGTTCTTGAAAATCAACGACGTTCCAGTTAAATCTCGACACCGGTTTCTCCTTGACGACGTCTTGTCGCCTGCAAGGGTTTCGCGACGATGCGCTTTTGAAAGGCGCGCTCAAAACAACGAGCGGAAACGCCGTTTCGACGGCGCCTCGCCGACCGTTCGACCCGTCTTCGTCCGTAAAAACGGTTCAGTCGATTCGGTTTTCTTCTTTTTCTTGGAGCAAGCGACGGCATTCGAGGAGCGCTTGCAGTTTGTCTTCGGGACTAAGTTCGGTTTCGCGGAGCCGTCCGACTTGCCGCGGAAGTTCGCGTTTAAAACGTTCGCGTTCGAAACCGGCGAAAATATCGAGCAACAGCGTTTCGAGGGTTTCGGGGTCGGCGAGCGTTTCGGGCAACCGTTTGGCGGCGGCGCTTTCGTCGAGTCCGATCAAAAACGCTTTCATCGCTTCGTCTTCGTACCGCAACATAACGCGTTCGAAGGTCGGCAAATCGCCGCGATTCCAAAGGTCGCGCGCCATCAAGTCGAGTTGACGGGTTATCGGCGAGCGCAACGCTTCGAACGGGACGTTTTCGGCGAGGCGCGGATAGTGTTCCGGCTGGGCGAGCCAAAGCTCTAAGTATTCGCGTTCCAAAGCGTTGGGAAGGAAACGCGAATCGGTCCAAACGCTTTTTTCGAACGGGAGGAAACGCGCCCGAAGCTCGTCGTCGGTTTCGTCGTCGGCGCTCGGAACCGGGTAAACCCAATCTCGACGAAACGCCGCGATTCGCTCCGCTTCCGGGTCGACCGGAGGGGGCGGGAGCGATTCCGCGTCGGAACTCGGCGCGTTCCAACGGTTTGCGTCGCGTTCGCGCCGTTCTTCCCAACGCCGTTCGCGGAAGGCGTCGCGTTCGGCGTTCGCGCGTTGTTTTTGCCGACGTTCGGCCAACTGCCGCCGAATCTCCGCTTCGCTAACGCGGAAACGGGCGGCGAAACGTTGAATCGTTTTCAACATCCGGAGGCGAACCGGGTCGTCGGACGCGGTCGAGCGTTCCGGGAAGAGCGCGACGATTTCGAGGAGCGAATCGAGCGCTTTCGCGGCGCCGACGACGTCGTTTTCAAGGTCGATTCCGGCGGTCGCGGCGGCGAACGCGCAGTCCATCGCGTCGACCGTTCCGTTTTCGAGGAGTTCTTCGAACGGTTCCGCGCCGTTTTCGAGCAAAAACTCGCAAGGGTCGGCGCCGTTCGGGAGCGTCAAGACGTTCATGTCGACGCCCTGCTCAACGAAAAAGCGGAGGACTTCTCGCGTCCGTTTTTGGCCCGCTTCGTCGCCGTCGAGGAGCAAAATCATTTTGTCCGCGAAACGCTTCAACATGCGGACGTGTTCCGCGCCGAGGGCCGTTCCCAAGACCGCGACGACGTTCTCGAAACCGAATTGCGCCGCCATGACGCAGTCGGTGTACCCTTCGACGACGACGACTTGGCGGGTTTTGCGGATCGCGTTGCGGGCTAAGTCGAGCCCGTAAACCATTTTCGACTTCGTAAAAATCGGCGTTTCCGGCGAGTTGACGTATTTTGCCGGGCTTTTAAGCGTCGTGTTCGGGAGGAGCCGCCCGCCGAACGCGACGACGCGGTCTTGGACGTCGCGAATCGGGAAAATAAGGCGACCGCGGAAACGGTCGTAATACCGTCGGCGTTCGTCGGGGCCGAGTTGCGGCGTTTGAGCGAAACGCGGGCGCGGTTTCGGGCGTCCGTTCGCGTCGTAATCTTCGTGGTAAGCGAGGACGCCGGCCGTTTCCAACGTGCGAACGCGGTTGCGATCGGCGCCGACCCAACCGACGACCGCTCCGAAATCGAGCGGCGCGTAACCGATTTGGAAACGCTCGCTCGCCGCGTCGGAAATGCCGCGGTCGCGAACGTAAGCGCGGGCGTCTTCCGCTTCGGGCGAGTTTAAAAACTCGGCGCGATACTTGCCCGCGAGCCAATCGAGGGCGCGGTAAAGGGTCGCTTTCGGGATTTCCGACGGAGCGTAAAGCGGTTGCGCGCCGACGTTTGCGTTCGACGTTCCCTTGCCGTTGGTCGCGACGGGGCCGAGCGACGTTCCGCCGGCGAACTCGGCGTCTTGCGCGTCGAGGTAAGCGGCGTCGAGGAGCGCGTTCGGGTCGTTGGAAGCGAATTCGGCGCCGGCGTTCGGGCCCGGAAGCGCGGCGCGTTGGCGAAACGGCGCGTCGAGGCGCGGGCGTTTCGGGCGTTTGACGAGTTCGATCCCGGCCATATCGGCGAGGATTTGCATCGCTTCTTTGAAATCGACGTTTTCAATCTTCATAACGAACGAAAAAACGTCGCCGCCGATGTTGCAAACCCAACACTTGAACGTTTGACGCTGCGGATTGACCTGCAAACTCGGGCGCGAGTCGTCGTGCCAAGGACAGCGCCCGACGAAGTTCGCTCCCTGCCGACGCAACGGGACGTATCGCTCGACCAAATCGACGACGTCGATTGCGTCGCGAATTTGCTCTCGTT
>JAFTUJ010000218.1 GCA_017466305.1 Thermoguttaceae bacterium | reverse complement strand
GGGCGTCGCGCTGAACATTCCGCGCCGTTTCACCCCGACGACGCGAACGGTTCCGACGCCAACCGAAGTCGCGCCTTGGGTCGACGCCGTCGCAACGATTTGGGACGACGACGCTTACGCGCAAACGCTCGCCCAACGCGCCGCGCAAGAACTTGAACGTTATTCGTTTCGCAACGTCGCCGAACAAACCGTCGCCTTTTTTAACGACGTCGCGTCGCGCTAACGCTCTCTAACGACGTCGTGTAACGCTCGACGCCGCGGCGTTTATTTTCGCGTTTTCTTGCGTCGGCGCGATCGGCGCGATCGGCGCCCCAAGCGTCCTGCGAAGGCGTCCCGGTTCAGAGCGAGCGATACCTCGCCGACTCGCGCTCGTCGCCGCGACAAAAAAAAAACGCCGGCTCCGGAGAACGCGGCGTTTTTCGCTTCAATTTCGTTTCGATTTCATTGGCGCTCGCCTTTTGGCGGACGCTTTCGACGCTCGAATTAGTCGAGGAACCCGACCAGCTCTTGACTGCGGCTCGGCTGTTGCAGTTTGCGCACCGCTTTCGCCTCGATTTGGCGGATACGTTCGCGCGTAACCTTAAAGATATGGCCGACTTCCTCCAACGTGTAGCTGTATCCGTCGCCAAGCCCGTATCGCAACTTGATGATTTCGCGCTCGCGGTAACTCAGCGTCTTCAGCACCTTCAAAATGCGTCGGCGCAACATTTCCTGCGTCGCGCCGACCGCCGGGTTCTCCGCCGCGCCGTCCGGAAGCAAGTCGCCGAAATGACTGTCCTCGCTGTTCCCGACCGGGCGATCCAACGAAATCGGGAAACGGTTCATCGCCAAAATACGACGCGTTTCGTCGAGCGGAGCGTTCGCCGCTTCGGCCGTTTCCTCCAACGTCGGTTCGCGACCGAATTCTTGCAACAGTTGGCGCGTAACGTTGCGCATTTTCGACATCGTTTCGACCATATGCACCGGAATGCGAATCGTTCGACTTTGGTCGGCGACGGCGCGAGTGATCGCTTGCCGAATCCACCAAGTCGCGTAAGTGCAGAACTTAAAGCCGCGACGGTACTCGAATTTGTCGACGGCGCGCATCAAACCGGCGTTCCCCTCTTGAATCAGGTCGAGGAAACTCAAGCCGCGGTTGCGGTACTTCTTGGCGATCGAGACGACAAGACGCAGGTTCCCCTCGGAAAGACCGCGTTTCGCCTCTTGGTACTTCGCGAAAATTTTCTTGATTTCGTCGACGCGGTTGCGCAAACTCGTCGGCGACTCCTGCGTCATGTGCAGGATGTTGCGGTATTCCATTTGCCATAATCGACGCTCGTAAGCCGGACGCCCGCTCGCTTTATGCTCGCGAATCCAACGGCGCAACTCGTCGACGCGACGGCTGTACGACTCGAGCGTTCCGATCATGCTCTCGATACGTTGCGTCCGCAAGCCCAATTCTTCGATCAAGCGAACGGCGCGGCGACGACGGCGCCCCAAGTCTTTCCAAGCCTTCGCCCGACGCTCCGGCGACGCTGCCAAGCTCGTCGCGACGGCGTAATCGCGCTTGTTGCGCTTCAAAATTTCGCCGAGCGAAATCAGGTTGTGCGGGAAACGCCCGACGATTTGCCGCTTCTCCGCCGCGTCGACGCCGTCGGCTTGCGCGGCGCGTTCGAGCGACGGATCGTTTTCGTACACGCGCCGCAACGTTCGCACCGCGTGCTGCATCACGTAATCGCATTCCAAGAGTTTGGCGCGGAACTTCAGGCGCGTTAGCTCGATTTGCTTCGCCAACGTTACTTCGCGCGAACGCGACAGGAGCGGAATCTCTCCCATTTGAGTCAAGTACATGCGCACCGGATCGTCCGACCACGTTTCCTCGACGTCGAGCTTAAGAATATCTTCGTCGTATCCCTCGCCGTCTTCGTCGTCGGAGTCCAAGAGCAAATCGCGTTCGTCCGGGTCGTCTTCCGCGTCGAAAACGCCGTCCACTTCTTCGAGTTCCAGTTCCTCGACGTCTCGGCTCGTCGAATCGTCAAAATCGTCTAAATAAGCGTCTTCGTACAAAACCCTTGCTCCTAGTAGATCAATTTGAACTTAAACTCAAAACTTATCCGCTCAACGGAGAACAACGTCCGCTCGCGTCGGGTAAATTTGCGGCTCGACGACTCGCGTCGGGTAAATTTGCGGCTCGACGATAATAAATCGGCTAAAAACGGCGTTCGACTCGCGAAAAACCGCCGTCTTTTCGTCGGGGCGCGCCCAAACTTACCGAACGTCGCCGCTAAGAACCGCGACGTCCGCAAAATCGTTGCGACCTTCAAAAGCGCAACCGACGCGTTGTCTCTCTATTTCCCCTATTTTATCATTTTCGCCGTTCCGCAACGCTTCGCCGCCGTTTTCTCAGCGCGCGTCGCTTCGGAAACGAACGCCGCTTCAACCGCCCGACGCTTGGGCTCGGCGACGACGTTCCGCCGCTTCCGGAACGCAAACAACGACGCAAAGACCGGAGAAAAACTCCGCGCGTCAAGGCGGGATTTGCGAACGGTCGGCTCGGCGGCCAAACGAATCCGTTTTCTATTATAATACTCACGATTTGGAAAAAAAGCCAACATTTTAATTCAAGAAAACGAAAAAAAACGAGAAAAACTCCCGATTTTACCGATTATGCCGTCGATTGCGGGGGTCGGAAGAAAACGGGCGCGAAAGAGTTTCCTTGCAAAAAGCGAGTCGCGCGACCGGTCTTGCCGCTTTTGCCAATTATTCCGATTTTGCGCGTCGACGTTTAGGGGCGACCTTTGCGAAAATTCCAATTTTGCGTTTTTCTCC
>JAFTUJ010000217.1 GCA_017466305.1 Thermoguttaceae bacterium | reverse complement strand
TTGCGACGTTGCCGCGCGGGCCGATCGGCGTTCGTCGCGAGCTCGAACGCGCCGGCGTCGAGCGGTCGACCTTCTTCGGAACGTCGGTGCTGTTGACTCCGGGCAGTCCGCCGCGTCGAAATTTTGCCGCCGTTCGCGATTTTGCGTCGGCGACATTTGCCGTTTTGATTAACGCATCGTCGTTAAACCTTGCGCAACCTTCGCATTTTGCCTCGTCGCTTGGAATTCCGCCGTCGCGACGTTGCCGCGCGGGCCGTTTCCGCCGTCGCGTCGCGAAAAAAAAACGGGAAAATTTTTCTTGGGCGCAAAACCGCCCCCAGGCGTCCGTCGCGATTCCGACAAGTTCGTTAAGCTCGCGAAAATTGACCGCGTCGGGCGGAAAAACGAGCGAAGAGTCAACGATTTTAGGAAGAAAAGGAAGAAAAATGTCGTCGAAAAACAAAATTGGACGCTGGAAACGATTCGAAATCGCGTTCGAGGCAAGCCGCAACGCCGCGGCTAACTCGCGTCAAGATTGGCGTCGCGACGCGTTTGGTAAAACGCGGAAATTGGGCGAAATAGAGAAGGAGTCGAAGGGCGATCGTTCGTCCGCCGACGCAACCGAGTCGACGCGGCAAGGGCGATCGGCTTCTTGGGGCGCGTCGCCGAGTCTTGGAGCGGAAGCGCGCCGCCGCCAAGCGGAGTTGGAAAAATTAGCGAAAAAGCGCGTCGAGGCGGCGTTAAAATCGGAAAAGTCGGCGGAATCGGGTCGGCGAAACGGGCGACTTTCCGGCAAACGGTCGCGAGCGCCGCGCTCCGACGAGCCGCCGCGTCGCTTCGACGATCCGCGCAACGCTTGACGTCGACCGAACGGCGATTTGGGTGAACTGCGCGATTTGGGCAAGCGGGCGCTGCGTCGCGACGATCCGCCGCGTCGTTTCGACGATCCGCGCAACGCTTGACGGCGACCGAACGGCGGTTTGGACAAGCCGCGCAATTTAGACAAACAACCGACGCGGCGCGACGTCGGGAAGTCGACGTTGGCGAGCGACTCGGCGACCGGCGGTCTCAGCGGTCTCGGCGGTCTCGGCGGTCTCGGCGGTCTCAGCGGTCTCGGCGGTCTCAGCGGTCTCGGCGGTCTCGGCGGTCTCGGCTGTTTCGGCTGTTTCAGCTGTTTCGGCTGTTTCGGCGGTTTCGGCTGTTTCGGCTGTTTCGGCTGTTTCGGCTGTTTCGGCGCTCTCGGCTGTTTCGGCTGTTTCGGCTGTTTCGGATGTTTCGGATGTTTCGGCTGTTTCGGCTGTTTCGGCTGTTTCGGCTGTTTCAGCTGTTTCAGCTGTTTCAGCTGTTTCAGCTGTTTCAGCTGTTTCAGCTGTTTCGGCGGTTTTGACGGTTTCGACGGTTTCGACGGTTTTGCGTTGTTGGCGGTCGCGCCGCCGCGTCGTCCGGTCTTGCGCGAGGTTATTCGACCGGATTTCAAGAATTCGCCGGAAATTTTTGCCGTCGCGTCCCACTTTTGGCGTCGCGGTTGACGACGGTCGCGACGTTTGGCGGGGCGAGCGGAAAAAGTTGCGTTGTTTGGCGAGTTGGGCGTCGGGAGGCGCGGCGTTGGGCGGTCTTTACTAGGCGAGTCGAGGCGCAGGACGGCGTTGTCTGACGGCGATTCGGGTTGGATTTTGCGTTCCGTTAGCGCTTGGGCGCGTTAAAGCGTTCGAAAGACGCAAGAGAAACGAAAACGACCGAAGCGGTGACGAGCGTTAGCATGTTGGACGCGACGGCGCGTCGCGACGGCGCGGGAGGCCGATTGGGGCGACTTCTTGAAGGAGATAAACGCGTTCGATTTCGGAAGCTTGGGGGAAAAAGTCGTTTTTAACCGACGCAAAAAAAGGAAATCGCTTGACCGTCCTTTGACTGCCGGGGGAAGGGAAGGAACGCGTCGACCAAACGCGCGTCAACAAGAAAAAACGCGCGCTTTAATTAAAAAAAAGCCGCGTCGACGAAAACGGCGAGCGGCGTTGAAGGGCGAAACGAAAAAACGTTAAAGCGAATAACGTTGGGCGATCGCGCTCAAGCGACCGGCGTATTGTTGCAACTCCGCGACGCGACGTTCGACGGAAGCGATCGCTTCGCTCGGCGCGGAAGGCGCGTTCGCGTCCGCTTCGCCGTACAAATATTCGAGCGATTGAGCAAGATAACCGACGTAGGCAAGGTAATGGTCGCGGTATTCGGGCGGACAAGCGTTCGCGTCGATCGACGAACGAAGCGCGTCGAGGTATTGCGAAAAATGAATCGCGTATCCGGAGAAAATTTGCGAAGCGGTCGCGGTCGCGGGAATGGAGGCGCGAAACGCCGCGATTTGATTAACAAACGTCGAAGTCGCCCAAGTAAAAACGCCGTGAACGTTCGACTTCGCCGCCGGCGCGCCAAAGTTGGCGGTTTGCTTATTATTAGAGTTAACGGCGAAGACGACGGCGGCGACGACGGCGGCAAGGAACAGAAGGATCAAAAGTTGAATCGGGGAACCCGGGAGCGCAAAAATCGGCGTCAAAATATTTCTCCTTGTAAAAATAGGCAAACGGCGACGCGTTTAACGAGAGCGTTTTATTGTTTTATCGGCAAATATTGTCGCGCGATTTTAGTTTTTAACGCAATTTTTGAAAATATTGAACATTTCGAGCGGCGCGGGAAAAAGAAAGAGACTTCGCGCTTGCGAAGAACGAAGGCGTTAAACGGCGGCGACAACAACCGCGAAAAAACGACGCCGCGTTAAGAGACGCCGAGAAAAAAAAGACGCCGCGTTAAGAAACGGCGTTTGAACGAAAACGCCGCTTCGACGGAGAACGTCGAGCGGCGAAAATTAGGCGACGGGGAAACGAACGGCGTCGGCGTCGACGTTCTATTTTTGTTCGCTTGCTTCGTTGTATTTTTGCGTAATTTTTTCCAATTCCGCGCAACTTTCGGCAAAGTCGACGAGCAACTCCGCAAGATCCGACAAGATCGACTCGTCAATCTTGGACTCGCCCGACGTCAATTTCGCGAGATAATCGCAAATCGCGTCCAGCGAATCCTCGATTTTTTTCAATCCGGCTTTATAGTCCGCCGGACAGCCGTTCGTATTGATCGCTCGGACGGCGTCGCGGCATTCGACGGTCATTTTTTCGCGGTCGCCGAGAATTTTCTTCGGATCGGTTTCCGAAGCGCGGTTTTGCTCTTGCATTTGTTCGGTAAAACGATTGAGGCAAACCTTCAATTCAGAGTTGGCTTTTTCGATCGCGGCGCGCTGTTGGGCGGGATTCGGGCCGCAACCGACGCTTGAAACGCAAATAAAAGCGGCCAAGAGCGCGACGAGCGCGAAACGACAACGGGAAACGAAACGCGATTTTAACATTGGATAACTCCTCGTAAAACAATGAGATAACGTCGGCGTCGTAAGGCAACGGGACGCGCGTCGCGACGAACGGCGGCAAGGGAAAAAAATAATCGAATCGCGACAATGTATCGCTCTCTTGCGTTCTAGTTTAATCTAAGCGAACGTAAAAAGCAAGGAAATTTCGAAAAAAAAGGAAATAAATTTTTCGGAAAATTGGAAGCGGTTGCGACGACTTGGGGAATTTTGCGCGTCGGCGAAGCGAATAACGCCGCGAATAACGCCGTCGTCGGCGAGGAACGAGCGAAAAGAGAAAAGTCTTTCGAAAAGAACGTTTTAAGAGAAGGCGGCAAAGAGAAGGCGGCAAAGAGAAGGCGGGCGGAAATTCAAATCCAAACGGCGGCGGTCGCGACAAAAAAAGCCCCGAACGAAAAACGCTCGGGGCTCTAGAGGTTAAAATAGCCAAGGCGGGACTCGAACCCGCACGCCCGTCAAGGGCAAGGGATTTTAAATCCCCAGCGTCTGCCATTCCGCCACT
>JAFTUJ010000216.1 GCA_017466305.1 Thermoguttaceae bacterium | reverse complement strand
CGCCGCGGTCTTCAACGTTAAATCGGACGTATCGTTTTTTTGCGGTTCGATCGTATCCGGCTCGTACTTCAAACACGGCCCATCGGTCGGTTCCGCAGAACCGCAACCGCCAAGAAGAGAAGCGCAACCGGCAACCAGAAGCGCGCCCGTCGTTTTGGTCAAATATTTCATTTTAAATACAACTCCTACCGAACGCCGTCGTTCGCGTCGCGCCGTCTCCCGCCCTTACGGACGCCGAAACGTCGACGCCGACGCAAACTCCAACGCCGACGTTAAAGTCGCGCGACGCCGCTAAAACGTCGAATCGACTCGAAACGTAAAAAATCTTTGTTCAACTTGCCTCTTGGTTTCCCAACGCGCCGCGACGAACCCGCCAAAGCGCCGCCGGTCAAACGCCGACGTCAAAACGCGGAAAATCAAGATTCATTATAACCGGTTTCCGCCGAAAGTTAAAAAAAGAATCGCAAAAAATCTCGAGTTCTTCAAGACTTTTCCGCCGCTAACCGCTACAACCGTTGCAACCGTTAAAACTTAACCGTCGTTTGGCGACTCGCTCGACGCGCCGCTCGCCTTCCCCGCTCCGACGCCGCTCGCAAAACGACGCCGTCGCGCCGGCAAAAACAGCGCGATCGTTACAACCGTTTAAATTTCTCGCAAATTCCGGTTTTGTTCAAACGATCCTTTTTCTCTATTATACCAAATTTTACCAGTCTGCAAATAGTCGAAATTGCGACATTTTCTTTATTTTCTCTATTTTTTCTCGCGACGCGCTATTTTTTTCCCGTCAACGCCTCTTCAATCTTCGCTCGCAACGTCGCCTCGTCAATTTCCGCAATGCGAAACTTCTTCTGCGACGCCAACTCCCCCGACGCCAACTCAATCTGCGATTTCCGCAACTTCAACGCCTTCGCCAAAAACTCCGCGATCGCCTTATTCGCCTTGCCTTTCTCCGCAACTTGCGTTACGCAAACCTTTAACGCTCCGTCCTGCGCGCCGCGCAACTCATTCTTGCGCGCGCCGGGTTGCGCCTTCACCGCCAACAATAACGCTCCGTCTCGCGCTTCAATCTCAATCGAAGCCGCCGCTTCCCGCTCTTCGCCCACCGTCGTTCGCCTCGTTTTCTCTTAATTCTCCAATCCGGCCGACCGCCCGACTTGCCCAAATCGTCCAAATCGTCCAAATCGCTTAAAACGTCTAAAACGCTTAAAACGCATAACCCGCGTCGTCTTTTCGCCAACGCGCGCCGTTCTGTTCCCATTAATACTATAGGGAGCGCGCCGAAAACGTCGCCAACAGCGGAAACCGGCGGGACGTTTCATTTTCAACAAACGCTCGTTTTACCTATTTCCCGCATTTTAACGCCGAATCGACGCCGTTCAACGCGAAATCGACAAAAAATCGTCAAAAAGAAAAAAAACGCTTGCAATTTTGAGTCAAACGCAATATACTCTAAGAAACGAGCTATTTTCGTTTTTTCTCCGTCGTCGCTTATTTTAACGGAAGCCGCGCCGTTCGTCAACCGGGCACGAACCGCGTCGGCGAATTTCGCGCCCTTGCGCCGCGTCGGCAAAACTTGAGCGTTTTCCGCTTTATTTAAATTAACGCTTCTTCATAAACGCGGCGTCCCGAAGCTTTTTCGCTCGACCCCGACGCCGCGTCGGGAGTTTTTCGAATGCAACGAAGAGATGTTTTAAAAGCGTTCGTCGGCGCCGCCGGTCTCGGCCTCGCCGGGATTTCCCCTTCCCTTAACGGCGCGAACGTTCACGCCGCCCCCGCCTCCAAAAAAGAAAGCGAAACGATGCAATACGACAACTCGAAATTTTACAAAAACGGCGTTTTCCAACAAGACGCGGCGTTCGAAGCCTATTTCGAAATGTTCGAAAAAATGAACTATTCGTTGACCGATTCGCTCCGCAAAAACGCGAACTTCTGGGTCGCGGACTTCGGGCTCGGCGACTTCGCGAAAGTCGGGATGGGCGGCATTTTCTTCTTCAACGACAAAGAATTCCGTTATTTCGGGCACGACATTTACCTCCTGCCGGGCCAAATGATTCCGGAACACCGCCACCTCGCCGCCGAAGGCCTCCCGGCGAAACACGAAGCTTGGCAAGTTCGTCACGGCTCGATTTACAACTTCTCCGAAGGCGGCGAAAAAACGCCGGAAGTCCTCGCGATGTTGCCGAAGAGCCAACTCGACGATAACGCGATCACCTGCTTCACTTACAAAGAAATGAAGGTCGGCGACCAAGACCGCTTGGGCCGCCTCGAAGCGCCGCACTTCATGATGGCCGGTCCGGAAGGCGCGATCGTCACCGAATACGCCTGCTACCACAGCATGGACGGTCTGCGCTTCACCAACCCGAAGGGCAAGGCTTGATTCGCTAAATTCGCGCCGCGTCGCGTCTTCCGATCGACGAAGCGGCGCGCTTTCGTTACTTGACGAAAATCGGCGCAATTTAACGCTTTTAACACTTTTAACGCGTCTTAGCCGTCTCGTCGAGACGCCGCGAACGTTCCGAACGTCGACGTTGGGAGCGAACGGATTTTTATTGCCGTCGTCGTTTTAAAAATCGACGACGCGCGCTTTTTACCGCTTCACCGTTATTATTTTAGAACTTTACAAGAGGTTTCCTATGCTTAAGCCCGGCCTTCGTTTCAGCCATATCGGCATTCCGACCCAAGACGACCGCGCCCTCCCGATTTACCTCGAAGGTTGCAAAGTCGCCATCAACGATTTCAACGACGAACCGTTCGCCGTCGAATGGCTGAAATTCGACGCGGACAGCGAATTCCCGGAAATTCTGCAAAAACGAGCGCACGTCGCTTACGAATGCGACGATCTCGAAGCGGCGATGGCCGGTTACAAAGTTCTCGTCGAGCCGTTCGAAGCGGGCCCGGGTCTCCGTTGCGCGTTCATCGAAGCGGACGGATACGGCGTCGAACTGATGCAACGCTTCTAATTGAAACGAATTTTCGGCGGCGAAACGTTCAAAACGCGCCTTCGCCGCCGAATCTTATCCCCCCGTTCTCGATTTTTCTTCGTCGCGCGCAAACTTTGCGTCGTTTTTTTCCTTTTCTTGCGCTCCGTTTTCCCGCGTTCTTCATTTTCAATAAAAAAACCGACGCGTCGCCCCAACGACCGCGCCGGCTTTAACGATTTTAACGCTCGTTTCCGTCGCTCAACGCTTCGGTTCGACGATTCGGTTGTCGATTAGTCGCGTCGCGCCGACGCGAACGGCCAGCAAGATAACGACGTTCCCGGCGCCTCGCTCCATTTCGAGCAACGTGTCCGGGTCGGCGACGTAAATATAGTCGATTTTCGCGCTCGGCGCCGTTTCGATAACGCGCTTCATCTCGTCGTAAAGCGCGGCGACGTCGCGAACGCCGGAGCGAATCAGCTCTTCCGCTTTATCGAGCGCCTTGCTCAAAACGAGCGCTTGCCCGCGTTCTTCCGCCGACAAATATTGGTTCCGGCTGCTCATCGCGAGTCCGCTTTTCTCGCGGATAATCGGACGCATATCGATTTCGACCGGAACGTTCAAGTCGGCGACCATCTTCTTAACGACCGCGACCTGCTGGAAGTCCTTTTGCCCAAAGTAGGCGATATTCGGCCCGACAATATTAAAGAGCTTCAAAACGACCGTCGCAACGCCGTCGAAGTGCGTCGGGCGGCATTCCCCTTCGAGAATTTTCGCGACGCCGCCGACATGAACGCTCGCGTCGAACCCCGCCGGGTACATCGCCGAAGCGGACGGCGCGAAAACGAAATCGATTCCGAGTTGCGACAACAGTTCGAGGTCGGCGTCGAGCGTTCGCGGGTACTTGTCGAAATCTTCGCCCGGCGCGAACTGCGTCGGATTGACGAAAATCGAAACGACCGAAACGTCGGTTTCGTTTTTCGCCGCGATCGCAAGACTTAAATGCCCGTAATGAAGCGCGCCCATCGTCGGCACGAGCCCGACCGTCTTCCCTTCTTTGCGCAATTCGTTAAGTCGACGGCGCATTTCCTCGGGATCGGTAATCAATACAGGTTTCAATTCTTCGTTTTCTGAAGTCGCCATTTTCTCTATTCTTTACTTTCGCCGCGTCTTATCGGCGCCGCGTCTTCGTTAAACTCGTTTCAACCGTCAAAGTTTTCGCCGCGACGTTCAAAAAACACGCGGGTCG
>JAFTUJ010000215.1 GCA_017466305.1 Thermoguttaceae bacterium | reverse complement strand
CGGCGACGGCGAGAAGCGCGCAAAGGGCGAGCGTCGAAAAACAACGCGGCATAGGGCGACTCCTTAACGGACGGTAAAAAGGACGGGAAACGAAAACCGGGCGGGCGACGCGGAACGGGAACGCGTCGCAAGTCGGAGCGGTCAAACGGCGGAAGCGGAAGTCGCCGACGGTTTCCGAGGGGGGGAACAAGCGGCGTTCGAACGCGGTTTTTCGTTGAAAAACGCTTAAGCGTCGAGCGCGATGGAACGCCAAGTTTGTCTAGTTTAACAAAAATTTTGCGTCGCGTCAAACGTTTTTTCGCGACAAAATCGGTTTTTCCGTTAATTTCTATTTCGAGCGAAGGCGCGGTTGATTTTCGGATTCGCGTCGTTTATAATAAAATAAGGAGACGCCGTCGACGCGGCGGCCGGAAACGCAAGAGCGACAAATACGGAGGCGAACATGCGAAATAATCGAAAAACGAGAGGCGCGGTCGGCGCGTTTTGCGGAGCGTTAGCGTTGGTCGCGGCGCTAACGGCGGCGCCGGGGACGGCGTTTGCGGGCGAGTCGGCGTCGGCGGCGTTGGGGGCGCGGATCGAAGCGCTTCCGTTTGTTCCGACGGGTCCAGCTCGACCGGTCGACGGTTTCGACGCGTTCGGCGGCGATTGGAAAGTCGTCGACGGCGAAAAAGACGCAAACGGCGCGGGCGGAGCGTTCGTTTTTAGTCGCGGCGATTCCGGTTCGCGGCTGACGTTCGCCGAGAGCGCTTGGGCGACGGCGAAACGCGGCGAAATCGAGCTTTCGGTTCGTTTCCCGGAGGCGAAAGCGGGGTTTTCCGGGCTCTGCTTCAAGATTTCCGATTCCGGCGTCGGCGCCGACGCGTTCAACGGATACGAGATCGGGTTCGACCCGAGCGCCGGGCTCGTCAATTTGGGCGAACACCGCAAAAATTACAACCGGCTTCAACTGATCGAAACGCCGCTTCCGGTCGGGAAAGCGTTTCGACTCCGCGTCGCGTTCGACGAAACCGGGTTCGACGTTTACCTCGACGGCGAGAAAAAGGGTT
Organism: Thermoguttaceae bacterium; assembly: GCA_017466305.1. GTDB lineage: Bacteria > Planctomycetota > Planctomycetia > Pirellulales > Thermoguttaceae > RUG369. The sequence goes on along the minus strand of JAFTUJ010000215.1, from coordinate 6,312 downwards.
CTTTCCGCGCCGAAAACTTGCCGGAAAAGGACGCGCTTCGGGCCGGAACGTTCGCGTTGCGCCTTTGGCAAAACGACGTCGAATACGGCGATTTAAGGGTGAAACTTCTCGAAAACGCCGACGGAGCGTTCGACGCCGACGGAAAAACGGTCGAGTGGACGCCGATTCCGTTGACCGCGACGGAAAAACCGACCGGCGCCTATCCGGAAACGCTCGCGCTGGACGACGTTCCGCCCTTTATTTACGTCGCTCGCGGCATGCTCAACCGCGGCAACTCCGTCGGAAACGATCTTTGGCAAGCGACTCCGAAGCGCCGCGGCTGCGCGATTCGCCGCGTCGACCCGACCGACCTAAGCGCCGGAGCAAAAACGATTTTCGAAGACCCGAACGGTTCGATTTACGACATGAACCTCTCGTTCGACGCGTCGACGATTTACTTCTCGTACCGCCCGGAAGGCTCCGAATTTTGGAATATTTGGAAAATCGGCGTCGACGGAACCGGCTTGACGCAACTGACCGACGGCCCGTTTTTCGACGTTTCCCCGACGGAAGCGGCGGACGGGCGAATCGTCTTCGTCTCGACGCGGCGCTTCGGACGCACCGTTTGCCAACCGGGCCCGGCGTCGAACCTCTTTACGATGAACGCCGACGGAACCGACGTCCGTTGCGTCAGTATGAACACCCTTTCCGACTTCAACCCGCAGTCGCTCCCGGACGGGCGAATCCTCTTCACGCGTTGGGAATACATCGACCGCGACTTGACGTACCGGCAGTCCCTTTGGACGCAAAACCCGGAAGGAACGCTCTACCAACTTTATTACGGGAACACGATTCGCGATTTCGGCTCGATTCTGCACGCGCGCCCGTTCCCGAACGGTTCGTCGTCGCAAGTAATCGCGACGTTCGCGCCGCACCACGGCTACCCGCACGGAGCGATCGGCGTCGTCGACCGAAGCGCCGGAATCGAAGCGCCCGCCGGAGAAGGGTTCGTTTATTGGACGAAGGAGTTTCCGGTCGTCGAAGATATTTCCCGCGAATACGCTTACCGCGACCCGTTCCCGCTCGACGAGACCCGGGCGCTTTGCTCGTTTGGCGACGCGACGTCCGTTTTGGGCGCCGACGCCGACGGCAAGCTCGAGCGGTACCGAATTTGGCTCCTCGACTGCGACGGCGAAAAGCGGCTCCTTTGGGAAGAGCCGGAACTCGGCTGTTTTTGCCCGATCGCGCTCGTCGAAACGCCGACGCCGCCGACGCCCGCGTCCCGAATCGTCGACCCGGAAATGAAGGTTAAACTTCGTCCGAACCTCGCCGCGAACGAAGTCGCCCCGGCGCCGCGTCGCACCGACGGAATCGAAGCGGCGGGCTCGACCGTCGCGCCGTTTAAAGCCGCGCTCGTCGACGATTGGGGAATCCCCGAACGAACGAATCTTCTCGACGGCGACCCGGCGGGGCAGGTCGTTTTGGCCGACGTTTACGAAGGCTTGCAACCTTACGTCGAGCGCGGCGAAGTGAAGTCGCTCCGCATTATGGAGCAAATCCGCAAAACGGAGGAACTCCGCGACCGCGCGTTCGACCAATCGCCGTCGATGGGCGTCGCGACCTATTACGCCAAGCGGTGTTGGGGCGAAGTTCCGGTCGAGGAAGACGGGAGCGCGAACTTTTACGTTCCGGCCCTTCGCGAAATTTACTTCCAAGCGTTGGACGCGCAAGGCCGCGAAATCCAGCGGATGACGAGCGCGGTTCAGTTCATGCCGGGCGAGTCGATCGGTTGCGTCGGCTGTCACGAAGACCGCGACTCGATTCCGGCGACGGCGCTTGCGACAAGTCGGCGACCGAAAGCGGCGGAGCGCGAACCGTCCGTTCCGGTGTTGCCCGCTTACCTTTACGAAGCGCAAAAGACGCGAATCGAAACCGGCGGCGTCGCGACGCTCGACGCCGGCGTCGTCGACTATCCAAGCTTAGTTCAACCGGTGTTGGACCGTTACTGCGTCCGCTGTCACGAGGGCGCGGACCCGGCGGGCGGTTGCGATTTGAGCGGCGACGCGACCCGATTTTTCAGCGCGTCGTACGATTCGTTGACGTGCCGAAGCCGGTCGTATCGCCAAGCGGACATGTTCGACGGTTCGCTTCCGCCGGACCAAGTCGCGTTGGGCAAGCCGTTGGTGCAATTCTATTGGCTTCTTTACACGACGTCCGGCGTCTGCGTTCCGTATACGTCCGGGGCGCTCGCGAGCCGTTTGCCCGACTACTTCAAGCCGGAGCATTGCGAAACGGAAGTCGACGCGGCGTCGCTGGCGCGAATTAACTTTTGGCTCGACTCGAACGCGATTTATCAAGGGACTTACGCGCACGCTCGCCCGAAGTCCGCCGGTCGCCGCGACCGTTGGGCTCCGCTCGACGGTTCGGGCCGCGCCGATTGGTTCGAGAAGGAGTTGAAGCCGATTTACGACGCGAAGTGCGCGAGCTGCCATCAAAACCTCCTCGGCGGAAACCGCGACCTGCCGGGCGTTCACGATACGACGAATATCGACTGGACGGGCCGTTTCGGTTGGATCAACTTGACGCGTCCGGAAAACAGTCCGCTCTTGACGGCGCACCTGCCGAAGGAGGCGGGCGGTCGCGGCCTCTCGACCGAGCCGACCGTCGACGGCGCGTCGCCGAAATACGTCTTCGAATCGAAAGCCGACCCGACTTGGCAAACGCTCTTGAAAGCGATAAAACGCGGCCAAGCGGACGCCGAAACGCGCCCCGAAGCCGACCGTCCCGGTTTCCAAGGCGCGCGTCCGGAACCGTAATCGCCGCCGTTTCAACGGTTAAATTGCGCCGTTGCTTTGAATTTGCGCCGTCGCTTTGGAAACGAAGAAGCGGCGGCGTTTTCCGTTTTATTTTGTCGTCGATATTTTAACGTTAAGTTAAGGAGTTTTTAAAATGCAAACGAACGAACCGTCCGCTTTTAACGAAACCGCCGCCGACGCCGCCGCGACCGTCGATTCCGCCGAAACCGACAAAGCCGCCGAAACCGCCGCCGATTCCGTCGCCGTCGACGGCGCGCCGCGTCCGAAAAATCGCCGCCGTCTTATTTTCCTTCTCGTCTTTCTTCTCGCGCTGTTGGCCGTTTTGGGCGAGGAAGCGGCGCGTCGGGCCGCGTCGGTCAGAACGACCGGCGAAGAGGGCGCCTTCGCTTACGAGACGGTCGGATTTAGCGCGACGATTACCGGTTTGCTCGACAAAAACGCGACGGAGGCGGTCGTTCCGGAGAAAATCGGCGGACGTTCGGTAACGAAAATCGGCGCCGCCGCGTTCGCCGACTGCGCGTCGTTGACGAAAATCGAGCTGCCGCAAGGGGTTCGCGAAATCGGTTCGAACGCGTTCGCCGGTTGCTCCGCGTTGACGACGATAACGCTTCCGGCGAGTCTCGAAACGCTCCGCGCGGCGTTCGACGGTTGCTCGGCGTTGGCGGAAATCGCCGTCGCGCCGGGAAATAAGAATTATCGTTCGGTCGACGGCGTTCTTTTTAGCGCGGACGGCAAAACGCTTTTGCTTTACCCGACGGCGAAAGCGGCGACCGAATACGCGGTTCCGGACGGGACGGAAAGGATCGCGTCGTCGGCGTTCCGCGACTGCGCGTCGTTGACGGCGATCGCGTTCCCGGCGAGCGTTCGCGAATTTGGCGGCGAAACGTTTTTCGGTTGCGTCGCGCTCCGAACGGTCGCGCTTCCGGACGGCGTCGAAACGATTCCGGCGTCGGCGTTTTTAGGTTGCTCCGCGCTTTCGGAAGTGAAGTTTCCGAAACAACTTAAAGCGATCGCGCCGCACGCGTTCATCGGTTGCGAGAGCTTGACGAGCGTCGCGTTCCCGGACGGTTTGACGTTGATCGGCGACGACGCGTTCGAAGACTGCGTTTCGTTGGAATCGGTCGCTTTCCCGAGCTCTCTGAAGGTTGTCGAACCGGGCGCGTTCGGCGGTTGCGTCAAATTGTCGAGCGTCGTTTTTCCGAACGGTCTTAAAACGCTTGGCGACGAAGCGTTTGCCGGTTGCGACTCGTTGTCGTCGGTCGAAATTCCGGCGAGCGTCGAGGAGATCGGGCGCCGTTCGTTCCCGAGAAACGCCGATTTGGTAATCCGCGGCGCCGCCGGTTCTTACGCGGAGGAATACGCTCGGGAAAACGGAATCCGCTTCGAAGTCGTCGACGGCGGCGAAAAGAAAGCGGAGGAGGCGGAAACGGAGTAAAACGCGAAAAACCGGCGTTCGAGCGGGGGGAATATCCGCGCGAACGCCGGTTTGCGGTTAAGTTGCGTCGGCGTTTGACGGGAACTTGCGGTTCCTGTTAATCGCCGCCGTTTAACGGTTTAGAACCAGCTGCAGGTGAAGCCGCCGTCGACGTAAACCGCGGAGCCGGTCATGTAGCTGCCCGCTTTCTTCGAGAGAAGAAGAATCGCCGCGCCGACCAGTTCGTTCGGGTCGCCGTAACGTCGCATCGGCGTGCCGTTCATAATGTTCGCGACGCGCTGTTCGTCGAGGAGTTTGCGGTTTTGTTCCGCCGGGAAGAAACCGGGGCAGATCGCGTTGCAACGAACGCCCTGCGACGCGAACTCTTGCGCGATGTTTTGCGTCAGGTTGACGACGCCCGCCTTCGACGCCGCGTAAGCGAAAACGCGGGAAAGCGGCTTGTCCGAGTTGACGCTCCCGATGTTCAAAATCGAACCGCCGTCGTCGTTCTTAAGCATCGATTCGATAAAGACTTGGCAAGAAAGCATCGTGCCCTTCAAGTTGACGGCGAGGATTTTGTCCCAATGGTCCGGGTCGACTTCCAAGAACGGGTTGCCGACGTTAATGCCCGCGCAGTTGACGAGCATGTCGACCTTGCCGGTCAGTTTGAGCGCTTCTTCGCGAAGTTCGATAAGCGACGCTTTGTCGGTAACGTTGACCGTTTTCCAAACGGCTTCGATTCCCTCGGCGGTCAGTTTGTCGACCGCGGCTTGGCAAGCGTCCGGGTTCACGTCCGCGACGACGATCTTCGCGCCGTTTTTGCCGAGACCGGTCGAGAGGCAAAGACCGAGCGCGCCGGCGCCGCCGATCACGACCGCGACTTGGCCGTTCATTCCGAAAAGATCGTTCAAATATTCCGCGTTCTTCATAATATCGCCTTTATTCAAAAGGAAAGGATAAAACGGGCAAAAAAAAACGACAACGCCGCGTCGAACGCCGCGAAACGACGCTCGGCTCGACGGATGTGTTCGGACGGAATGCGAAAACGCCGGGAAGCGCCTTATTTCACTCGGTTTTGCGCGTCGACTTTGACGACGTTCGGGACGTGCGTCGCGAGTTCCGCTTCGTCGTATTCGGCGTAGGTGATGATAACGAGGACGTCGCCTTTGTAGCCTTCGCGAGCGGCCGGGCCGTTGAGCATGACCGTCCCGGAACCGGCCGGCGCTTCGATCGCGTAAGTAACGAGGCGCGAGCCGTTGTTGACGTTCAGGACGTGAACCAATTCGCCGGGGAGAATGTCGGCGGCCTTCAACAGGTTCGAATCGATCGCGATGCTGCCTTCGTATTCGAGGTTGCATTCGGTCAGGGTGGCGCGATGGATTTTCGATTTCAACATGGTGCGGCGCATGGGGCGGCCACTTTTCGGAATTTGGGAATTTTTGGGGGGATCGAGGGGTTCAAGGGCGACGTCGAGGACGGCGCGCGCGGAGAACGGGCCCGACGGCGGGCGCGCCCGAACCGTTTTTTCTTTATTATAACGCATCGCGGCGATTGCAAAAGAGGAAGAACGGCGACGGAACCGAAAAAACGTCGCTTTTCTTTCGACGTCGACGGGAAAGCGCGGCGATTTTCCGACGTTTCCGAAGAGTTTTTCGAGAAATTTGGCGTTAAGCGACTCGGGCCGCTTGTTTTTTGTCGCGTTCGCGGCTAAAATAGACGCGACGGCCGGAAACGTCGACGCGAAAACGGGCGGCGCTTTAGGCGGCTTTTCCCTTAGAAACGGTAAATCGGGTAAAACGGAGAAAATAAACAAAATGGCTATCGACGTTTATAAGGAATGGTTGAAAATCGAGGCGCCGAATCGTCCGCTGAACTATTATCAGCTGTTGAAATTCAATCGCTTCGAAGACGACCCGGCGGTCATTCGCAAGCGTTATCGCGAGTTGAACGCTTATGTTCGCAAGTTCGCGACCGGCGATTTTATCGAAGAGTCGCAAGCGCTCCTGAACGAGCTGGCCAAGGCGATGCTCTGCTTGACCGACGCGGACCGCAAGGCCGAATACGACTTTTCGCTCGGGCGCAAGCAAGCGGCGGCGGAAACGT
>JAFTUJ010000214.1 GCA_017466305.1 Thermoguttaceae bacterium | reverse complement strand
CGGAACGGCGAAAATCGGGCGTTCCGCGTCCCGCCAACGGAGCGCGACGTCTTGCGGCGACGGCGATTCGGCGTCTTTCTTTCGTTGCGTTCCGTCCGAAATAACGGCGACGCCGAGCGTTCGGTTCCCGGCGGTCGTTCGGAGCGTTTCGGCGAGCGCGTCGCCGAGCGGCGTTTCGGAACCGGTCGGCGCGTCGGGGAACCGGAGGGCGCCGTCGACGAGTTCAAGTTCTTCGGTCGCGTCGCCAAAGCCGAAAACGCGGACGTCGAACCGCTCCGAAAGGTCGCGGAGTCGGTCTTGAACGGACGCGAACCCGGCTTTCATCGCGTCGAATCGGCTCGCTCCGTCGGCTTCGTCGCGAATCGACATGCTCTCCGAAAGGTCGCAGAGAAAAACGAACGACGCCGGAAGTTCTTCTTTTTCGACGCTTACAACGGATGGTCGCGCGAAAAGAACGGCGAAAATCGCGACGAGCGCCAAACGGAGCCCGAACGCGACGCGGCGACGAAAGCGCGAAAGCGTCGCGTCGTTCGGACGAAAAACGACGAGTCCGACGACGAGCGCGGCGAGCAAAACGGCGACGAGCGTCCAACTGTCGCCGAGCGGTTGAAAGGAAAAGCGGGGCATAACGACGGAAAAGGAAAACGCGACGATGAAAACGGTTCGGTCGCCGCGCGACGCGACGACGGCGCTCGATTATACGAAATTTTCCGCCCTTTGTATACGGCGATTTTTCGCGACGCCCGCTTTTTCCGGCGAGTCGGCGCTTTTTACACGGTTTCGCTATTTTAACGGCGTTTCGCGGCGTTTGAGCAAATTGACTGAATTGACTAAGTTAACTAAATTGACTGAATTGACTGAATTGACTAAGTTAACTGAATTGACGGAATTAACCGTCGCGGCGTCGTCGCCAAGAAACGACGCGACCGCGCCTCCGTTGGGAAAGCGCGGTTGCGAGCGGCGGCGGTCGAGTCGACGTTAAGTCTCGGAACCGCCGGTTTTACGGAAACCGATTAGAGGTTCTTTTGGATCCATTCGGCGATTTGAACGGCGTTCGTCGCGGCGCCTTTGCGGAGGTTGTCGCTAACGCACCAGAACGCGAGGGAGTTGGCGGTCGTCATATCTTCGCGGATGCGGCCGACGTAAACGTCGTCGGTGTCGTGGCAGTGGTACGGCGTCGGGTACTCTTTCTTCGAGAGGTCGTCCATCAAGACGATTCCCGGCGCGGCGGCGAAGAGTTCGCGGGCCTTTTCGACCGAAATTTTGCGCTCGGTCTCGACGACGACGCTTTCCGAGTGGCAGTTCGCGACCGGAACGCGGACGGCGGTCGGGCAGACTTGAATCGCGGAGTCGCCCAAAATTTTGCGCGTTTCGTGCAGAAGTTTCAGCTCTTCCGACGTGTAGCCGCGTTCCTTGGCGCCGCCGATTTGCGGAATGCAGTTGAAGCCGATCGGATACGGGAACGCTTCCGTTTCGCATTCGCGGTACGTTTCGCCTTCGAGCCAAGCCTTCGACGTCGCGACCAAATCGCGGTTCCCCGGGAGGCCGGCGCCGCTCGTCGCTTGGTAGGTGCTGACGATAACGCGGCGGACGCGAGCGTAATCGTGCAACGGTTTCAGCGCGACGACCAGTTGCGTCGTCGAGCAGTTCGGGCTCGAAACGAGACCCTTATGTTTGCGGATATCTTCCGCGTTGACTTCCGGAATAATGAGCGGAACGTCCGGATACATGCGCCAGTAACCGCTTTCGTCGACGACGATTTTCGCGCGTTTGCGGGCTTCCGGGATGAAGTCGCGAGCGACGTCGTCCGGCGTGCTGGCGATGACGAGATCGACGTCGTCGAACGCTTCCGGGCAAAGCAGCTCGACTTTAATCGGTTCGCCGTTGAACATAATCTCTTTGCCGACGCTGCGTTGCGACGCCAAGAACTTCATTTTCTTGTACGGGAACTTGCGTTCTTGAAGCATGCGAACAGCGAGCGTTCCGACGGCTCCGGTGGCTCCGACGACGGCGACGGAATCGAACATAGCGGACTCCTTGCGGTTGGGACGGCGCCGGGTCGAGCGTCGTCAAAAATTTTTTGAACGCGACGGAAAAGCCGTCGACGAGAAATATTAAAGTTAGTCTCGGCTAATAAAAATCGACGTTTTCGCGTCGTTTTGGCAAGACGCGACTTATTATGTTCGATTTTTTCAACGGCGCAAGGGGCGAAACGGCGCAAAAATGAGTTTTTTCCCCTTTTTTTGCGAAATTTTATTAGGCAAGGCTAATTCGTTCGCTCGATTCAACCGAGCAGAACCTCCGCGAACGCTCCGGGCGATTCTTCGAGACGCAACGCGAAACGATATTCCGACGCCGGGAAGGGAAGCGCGCCGAGTTCGACGATTTTTTCGAGCCAACGATCGAGCAAAACGGAGGCGATTTCCTCCGTCGAAGCGTTGAGCGCGTCGAGCCAAGCGACCGCGTCGAGCGGAACGACCCAACGCCGAGGCGCCGGAGCGCCGCGCCAAAGAACGGCGATTTCGCCGACCGGATTTTCCGGCGTCGGCGGGGTTTCGCGGTATTCCGTCTCCGGAGCGCTAGTCGCCACAATCGTTCGATGGTTCCAAGAAGCCGTGATTTCAAGGAGCGCCCGCCGCGCCGCGATGAAATCGAGAACGCACCCGGACGCGTCGCGGGGCCCCTCGACTCGAATCGAAACCCGGAAGTCGTGCCCGTGAATCGGTTCGCCGAGCCAAGCCGGTTCCGACGCGGAACGAAGCGCCGCCGGCGCGAGAACGTCGCCGTTATTAATACAAACGACGTCGGGCGCCGTCGCGTCAAAAGCGAACGCGGCGTCGGGGTTCGGAACCGCTAAAGGAAAAGCGACGAAATGCGCCGCGTTGAAGGTAAGTTCCGCGTCGTCGAGCGACACGGCGAAACGACGTTGAGGAAAACGACGGGCCATCGAAATTACGTTGCGTTGAAATGTTGCGTTGAAATGTTGAAATATAGGAAAAATGGCGAAAATGGGGCGTTGCGGACGCGCGGCGGTTTGGGCAGAATGGGTAAAATGGGAGGCAACGGCGGCGGGAAAACGGGAAAAAAAGCCGTTTTTTTATCAAAATCTTTAAAAGTTTTGAAAAAAGTCGCTTCCTCCGCTTGCGCTATTGAAACCGTTTGTTAAAATAGCGTTGCGTCGGTTTATCATTCGGCTTCTTCGGCTCGATTTTTCAACGTAATTTGGAAAATTTAGAGAAGATAGGCCGCGATTGTCGCTCGACGCTCCTTTTAATCGTTAAAAAAGTTACGCCGGACGCGGCGGTCAAACGGCGTTTTCGCGTTTTTTACGCGTCGACGGAGGCCAAAATCGCGTTTCGACATAAAATATAAGGACAAAGGATAAAAGTTTCCGCGGCGTTCGCGACGTAAAGCGCGCCGCTTAAGTTGCAACCCTGTTTTTTATTGGGGATGAAGCGAAATCGCTTGCGCTAAATTAAAGGACGGTTTCCCGTCGCGCGGCGGCTTTCCGCGTCCTGTTCGGCGCGACCGTTTCGTTTTATCCGGTAAATGACTCCACAAATTTAGGAATTTTGTAGTGGTTAATCGTACTCTGATTCGCGGTTTGGACAAAAACATCGAAGACGTCGTTCTCGAAGAAGACCTCCTCGCGTATTACGGCGCCGACGCCGAGATTTCGTTGAATCAACTCATCGAAGGCACCGTCGTCCGCATCGAAAAAGAATTCGTCATCGTCGACGTCGGCTATAAGAGCGAAGGCGCCATCCCCGTTTCGGAATGGGAAGAAGACGAAGAAGCTCCGAAAGCGGGCGACAAAGTCAAGGTTCTCGTCGAAGAACTCGAAGACACGATGACCGGCGAAGACGTTTCCGCGCGCGGCATGATCGTTCTTAGCAAGCGCAAGGCCGCTAAGATCGAAGCCTGGAACGACATGATGCAACGCGTCAAGGAAGGCGACGTCGTCGACGGTAAAGTTACGAAGAAGATCAAGGGCGGTCTTCTCGTCGATATCGGCGTCAACGTTTTCCTCCCGGCCAGCCAAGTCGACGTTCGCCGTCCGTCCGACATCAGCGAATTCATCGATCAAACGATCAAATGCGTCGTTCTCAAGATCGACGAAACCCGCCGCAACATCGTCGTCAGCCGTCGCGCTCTCATCGAACAAGAACGCGCCGAAAAGAAAACCTCGCTGCTCAACGAACTCGAAGTCGGCCAAATTCGCGAAGGTACCGTCAAGAACATCGCCGAATTCGGCGCGTTCATCGACCTGGGCGGCATCGACGGTTTGCTCCACATCACGGACATGAGCTGGGGCCGCATCACCGACCCGAAAGAACTCGTCAAAATCGATCAAAAGATCGAAGTCATGGTTCTCCAAATCGATTACGAAAAGGAAAAGATTTCGCTCGGTTTGAAGCAAAAGACCCCGAGCCCGTGGGAACACGTCGAAGAGAAATACCCGATCGGCGCGAAAGTCAAGGGCGTCGTCGTCAACGTCATGACCTACGGCGCGTTCGTTAAGTTGGAAGAAGGCGTCGAAGGCCTCGTTCACATTAGCGAAATGTCCTGGACGAAACGCATCAATCACCCGAACGAAATCCTTTCGCAAGGGCAAGAAATCGACGTCGTTATCCTCGGCATCAACAAAGAAAAACAAGAAATCTCCCTCGGCGTCAAACAAACGACGAGCAACCCGTGGGAAACGGTCGATCAAAAATACCCGGTCGGCATGCGCGTCAAGGGCGTCGTTCGCAACCTCACCAACTACGGCGCTTTCATCGAAATCGAAGAAGGCATCGACGGTTTGCTTCACGTCAGCGACATGAGCTGGGTTCGCAAAATTACGCACCCGAGCGAAGTCGTCCGCAAGAACGACGAAATCGAATGCGTCGTTACCTCGGTCGACAAGAAGAGCCGCCGTATCGCGCTCGGTTTGAAACAACTTTCGGAAGACCCGTGGGTTACCCGCATTCCGGAAAAATACAAGCCGAACCAAATCGTTACCGGTAAAGTTACGAAGATCACCAACTTCGGCGTTTTCGTCAGCTTGGAAGACGACCTCGAAGGTCTCCTTCACATTTCGGAACTCGCCAACCACAAGGTTGAAAATCCGGAAGACGTCGTTAAAGTCGACGAAGAAATCGAAGTGATGGTTCTGCGCGTCGACGCCGACGAACGCAAGATCGGTCTTTCCCGCAAACGCGCCGAATGGACCGACGAAGAAGCGGAAGCCGCCGCCGAAGAAGAAGCGCCGGTTGTTCCGTCGACCCCGACCGTCAAACCGGAAAACCTCAAAGGCGGTATGGGCGGCGACGCCGGGCCGCTCTTCAAGCTCCCGGGCCAAGAGTGATTTTGAACGCGGTTTTCTTAGCGCCGTTTGAACGCAAGCGGCGCTTGGAACGCGAGTAAACGAAAAGACGACGTTTTCTTTGGAGAACGTCGTCTTTTTTTGTCGTCGGAGCGGCCCGAGCGGCGAGTCGTTTCCGCGTCGGGGGGCGCCGCGTCGGACGAACGCGTTAACATTTGACGTTTAAGACGTTAGGTTTCGCTTTCGTCGCTTTTTTGATTGATCGCGATTTTGCGCGGTTGAATTTCTTGACGTTTCGGCAGGCGCAGCGTCAGCAGCCCGTCGCGAAAATCGGCTTCGATTTTGTCGGAATCGATCGTGCCGCCGACGCGAAACGAGCGGTAATAATCTTTCGGTTCGAAGCCGGCGGTTCGTCGCGTCGCGTCTTCTCGGCGGCGACATTCGGCGGCGCGACCGCAAATCGTCAGTTCGCCGTTTTGGAAATCGACGTCGACGGAATCGTCGCAAACGCCCGGCATTTCGGCGGTTACGACGTAAGCGTCGTCGAATTCAACGACGTCGACGGACGGCGCGCAGCGTTCGCGGCGTTCGGAAGCGGGGTCGGCGAGGGCGGTCGAAGCGTTTTTTTGACAAGCGAGGGCGTCGCGTTCGGAGGTCGAGTTCATTTTGTTTTCTCCTGTTGTTTAGTCGTTGGCGTTCGTTTGCGGGGCGTCGAGCGTCGACGTTTTATTGACGTCGATTTTTTTGACGCGCGCTTTCTCCGTTTTCGGAACTTTGAGGAGCAAAACTCCCCGTTCGAGTCGCGCTTCGGCTTGCTCGCCGTCGACGGCGCTCGGGAAAGAGACGGTGAACGTCGCGTCTCCTTGCGTTCGTTCGCGGCGCCAGTAACGACCGTTTTGGGCGGCGACGTCGTCGGCCGGGCGGCGGAGGCAAACCGTCAAATCGGAACCGGCGAGTTCGACGGAAACGGCGCCTTCGGCGAGGCCCGGCGCGGCGATCTCGACGAAATATTCGTCGCTCGTTTCCCAAACGCTGGGCGCGCAACGGTTTTCGAACGACGCGAACGAGAGTCCGCCGCGCGTTTCGGAGGTTAAGTCGGAGAAAAAGCGGTTCATGCCGCGTCGAAAATCGAAGGGCGAAGTCAGGCTGTAACCTCGCGGAACGAGATAATCGGTCAACATAGTTTTCCTTTCTTGCGAACGCGCTCGAACGGGAGAAACGTTCGAGCGACGCTTAAAGCGTTGAGGCGGACGCGTCGCGGGACGAATATTGGGCCCGAGACGCGCGGGAAGAAACGTCGATCGTATTTTAGCGCGAAATCGTTAAGTTGGCGAAAACGCGCAAAATATTACGACGCGGCGCGCGACGCAAGAAAGACGCAAGAAAGACGCAAGAAAAAAGGAAAGCCGCGAAACAAACGTTCGCGGCTTTTTAAACGTCGCCGTTTAACGGGTTGCGTCGGTTCGGCGGCGACGGCGATTAACGGTCGGCTTCGTAACGGCGCCAAGCTTCGGCGGCCAACGCGGCCCCGGCTTCGCGGCATTGCCGGAGAATTTCCGGCGTCGGGCGCAACTTCGACTTGAGCGGCGCGGCGAGCGTCGGATATTTGAGGTCGTTTTCGAGCGCCTTTTGAATCGCCTCGGCGCCGCCCGGGCCCCAACCGAAGGAGCCGAACGAAAGCGCCGCTTTTTCGCGGAACTTAAGTCCTTGGAAATACGCGAGAACGGCGCCCATCGCCGGCATCAGGTTCGCGTTGAGCGTCGCGCTGCCGAACGCGATCGCGGCGGCGTCGAGCGCTTCGGTCGCCAAACGGGTCAGCGTCGTGCGGCGAGCGTGCATCGTTTGAACGTCCAAACGCGGCGCGTCCGGCGGAAGCGTCTCGTTGAACGCGACGGCCCCGGCGTAAATCTCCTCGGCCATCGCTTCGGTGCTTTGCCACATCGTGTCGTAAACGATGAGAACTTTCGGCGCGTATTTGCCGGAAGCCCAGTTTTTATAAGCGTTAACGATAACGTCGCAGTTCCCGCGCCAAATGAGGCCGTGACTCGGCGCGATCGTTTCGATTTCGAGTTGCGACGCGACTTCGAGCGTTTTCAAGACTTGGCGACCGTACGGCGTAACGATGTTCGCGTAGTAGCTTTTCGCCTCTTCGAGAACCTTCGCGAGGTCGTATTCGTCGACGAAACGCTCCGACGTGGCGAGGTGCTGGCCGAACGCGTCGTTCGAGAAGAGAATCTTCTCTTCCGGCATGTACGAAACCATCGATTCCGGCCAGTGAACCATCGGAATGTTGACGAACGTAAGCGACCGCGAACCAAGGCTTAACGTGTCGCCGGACGCGATAACTTGCGTTTTCCAACCGGAAATATCGAAGAGACCGGCGAGCGTTTCCAAGCACTTGGCGTTGCAAACGAGCGTCGCGTTCGGGCAGGCCGCCATCACCGCCGGGAGCGCGCCGGAGTGGTCGAGCTCGGCGTGATTGCAAACGACGTAATCGACTTTGGCTAAATCGGTTAAAGCGGCGACGTTGCGGAAAAGTTGCGGCGCGAACGGGCCCTTCACCGTATCGATCAGCGCCGTTTTTTCGTCGCGAACGAGGTAGGCGTTGTACGTCGCGCCGCGGTGCGTGTCGTAGCTGTGAAAGTCGCGGACGCCGTAGTCGACGTAGCCGACCCAATCGATATTCTTTTTCAATTCCGCGCGTAAGTTCATATATTTTCTCGCTTTCGCTAAAAGTCAGGCCGATTTTTAGGGTTGGGCGCGTTCGAGCGCCGGGAGAAAACGCCACCGTCGAACGCCGAGGTTGCGCGTCGCGTTTTTGAGGGGACGCGACGTGTTGTCGACGGTCGAGCGGCGACGGTTGGGGAAACGATAAGTCGCGTTATTGCGCGAGTTCGCGTCCGAGGTGGAACGCTTTCAAGTTGACGTCGACGAACGCCGGCTTGACGCGCTTCGAAATCGCGCCCTCCCAAGCGTCGAGCGACAAATCGAGCTGCGTCGACAGGGAGCCGAGCAGAATCGTGTTCGCGGCGCGAGCGTTCCCGAGTTCGGCGGCTTGTTCGACGGCGCGAACGTAAACCAAGCGCGGGAAATACTTGCGAAGCGTCTCTTCGTCGAGCGTCGGATAGGAGGCGGCCCCGGACGAAACGGTCGTCGGAACGATGATTTGGTCGGAAACGACCGCGAGACCGTTCGGCGCCAAATAATCGACGTAACGCAACGACTCGACGCGTTCGAGCGACGCCAAGACCGTCGCGGTTCCTTTCGGAATCAACGGGCTGTAAATCTTTTCGCCGTAACGGATTTGCGCGACGACCGAGCCGCCGCGTTGCGCCATCCCGTGAATTTCGTTCGTCTTCACGTCGTAACCGGAGTCGAGCGCCGCTTGAGCGACGATCGCGCTAGCCAGCAAAATCCCCTGTCCGCCGACGCCGACGAGAACGACGCTCGTCGTGTTGTTCGAGTTTTGTTGGGTCATCAGACGAGCCCTCCCATTTTAACGTCGATTTCTTCCAACGCGCCGAATTTGCAGACTTGTTCGCAAAGTTTGCAGTCGACGCAGAACGCCGGGTTGACGCGGACGGTTTTGTCGGCGTCGCGCTCGATCGCCGGGCAGCCGAGCTTCACGCAAGCGCCGCATTTCTTGCACTTGTCTTGGTCGACGCGGTAAATCTTTTCGATCTTTTTGCGGTACGCGAGCGGGCAAGGCTCTTTCGCGACGATCAGCCAAGGTTCCGGCGACTCGATCGCCGTTTTCAGCGCGGCGGTCGTTTGCGCCAAGTCGCGAGGATTGACTTCGACGACGTTCTTAAAGCCGGTCGCTTTCGCGATTTCGGCGATATCGGCGGCGAACGTTTCCTCGCCGAGGAGCGTTTTCCCGGAACCGGGGTTCTCTTGGTGCCCGGTCATCGCCGTAACGCGGTTGTCCAAGACGACGAGCGTCGCGCCGCCCTTATTATAGGCGACGTCGAGAAGGCCCGTAATTCCGGAGTGGAAGAACGTCGAGTCGCCGACGATCCCGACGACCGGACGGTCGTTCTTGGCGCGGTCGATCCCGTGCGCGACGGTGAACCCGCCGCCCATGCAGAGGACCGTGTCCATGCAGGCGAGCGGCGGCGCGACGCCTAAGGTGTAGCACCCGATGTCGCCGGAAACGACGACGTCGAATTTTTTCAGGGCGTAAAAGAAACCGCGGTGCGGGCAGCCCGGGCACAAGACCGGAGGACGAGCCGGGAGCGCCGGAAGGGTCGGAAGTTCCGTCGTCGGCGCGATTTCGACGGCGGTTTGCGCGTCGAAGAGCGGAGCGGTCGCCGGATTCGCGACGAGCTTGGCGCGGATTTCCTTCAAAACGTCGACGTCGAGCGCGCCGATGTTCGGGACGAGTTTTTCGTCGCCCAAGCGTTTGCCGATCGCGTTGATTCCCAACGCTTTCATATGTTCTTCGAGGAAGTCTTCCAGTTCTTCGATAACGATCACTTGGTCGACTTGCGCGGCGAATTCGCGGAAGAGGCGATCCGGGAACGGGAACTGCCAACCGAGCTTCAGAACGTTCGCTTCCGGGAAGACTTCTTTGACGTATTGGTAAGCGGCGCCGGCGGTTACGATCCCGACGCGGCGGTCGCCGGACGCGTTCCACTCGATTCGGTTCAGCGGCGAATTCGACGCTTCTTCGGCGAGCTTTTCGAGGCGTTCTTCCAAGCGGACGCGCATGCCGCGAGCCCAAGCCGGAATCGGAACGAAACGCTGCGGGTCGCTCTTGAACGACGGCGTTCGGTTCAGCGCGATCGGGTCGGCCAACTCGACGACGCCGCGCGAGTGGCTCGTCGTGGTCGTCGTGCGCAGAATCACCGGCGTCCCGAATTTTTCCGAAATTTCGTAACCGGCCAGCGTGAAGGCTTTAGCTTCCGCCGCGTCGGACGGTTCGAGAACCGGAACTTTCGCGAAATGGGCGAAGAGGCGCGTGTCCTGTTCGTTTTGCGACGAGTTCATGCCGGGGTCGTCCGCGACGACCGCGACGAAACCTCCGACGACGCCGACGTAAGCGAGCGTCATCAGCGGGTCGGCGGCGACGTTCAGCCCGACGAGCTTCATCGTCGTCATCGAGCGAGCGCCGGTCGTCGACGCGCCGGCGGCGGTCTCGAACGCGACTTTTTCGTTCGGGGCCCATTCGGCGAACATCTTGTCGCCGTAAAATTTGCCTATATTCTCCAAAATTTCCGTCGACGGCGTTCCGGGGTAACCGGAAACGACCGTAACGCCGGCTTCGAGGGCTCCGCGAGCGATCGCTTCGTTGCCCGACAGCAGTTGTTTTGTCATTTTTCGATTCCGAATTTTTTTCCGTTGAACTCGAACCGACGCGGAGTCGGCGTCCTTCGCAAAGGGCGAAGAGGCGAGCGGGGCCGCGTTCGCGTTCTTTCGCGTCCCCTTTATTATACTGTAAAAACGTTTTTTTTCAAGCGGCGGCGCGCGCTTTGAAGGGGCTACTTTGGGCGATTTAGCGAAGACGCGGGGGATAGGGAACGCGGGGGAGAGGCCGTTTGTTTTGTTTAATTTCGCTATTTTACTTAAAGCGTTTCTTTTGTTGAAACGTGAAAAAAGCGCCGGATTTCTCCAAAGCGCCTATCTTGCGGTTATATTGTCGACGTCCGAAAACGTTCGCGGCGTCGAGTCGTCGCGGCTCGGCGTTTGCGCTCGACTCGTCGGACATGCCGTTTCCCGTCGTTGGGGCGGTCGGCGAGTCGGCGCGTTTTCCCGTTTCGACGCGGCGTCGTGTTGGCGCGTCGGGGACATTTTCGCCTTCGCTCGTTTTTCGCGTCGTTTCACTCGACGAAGAACGGAGCGGGGCGCGCTTAACTCTCGTTGAGAAAGGAAAGAATAATGTTGAAGAAGTTTGCGTTTTCTTGGGTCGCCGCTTCCTTGGCTTTGGTTTTGGGCGCGAACGCTTGGGCGCAAGACGCGGCTCTCGATAAAACTGCCGCGGACGCCGTCGCTTACGAAGCCGCCGCGATTCCGGAAAACGTCGGAATCGACGATCGCGGGCCGTCCGCGTGCGGTTCGGTTAGTTGCAATCCTTGCGATTCCGTCTCTTGCAACCCCTGCGACTCGATCTGCTGCGATCCGTGTTCGACGGTTAGTTGCGGAATCTCTTGCTGCGATTACGGTTGCGGTTACGGATACGATTCCGGCTGCTTCCGCGGTTGCGGTCGCCGTCGCGCTCGTTGCGTCTCGTATTCGTACTGCTCGCCGTGTTATTCGAGCTGCTGTTCGCCGTGTTACTCGAGCTGCTGCGACCCGTGCGGTTGGGGGCGTTCGCGACGCGGCGGCTGCTTCCGCGGTTGCGGTTGGCGTCGCTCCGCTTGCGTTCCGTATACTTACGGCTGGAACGGCGGCTGGGGCGCGTATACCTCTTGCGGCGCCTATAGCGGTTGGAATTCCTATAACTCTTGGAACTCTTCGCTCGGTTGCGGCTGCGGGCGCTATTGACGCGAATCGACGGTCGGACTGCGGTCGCGACCGTTACGGAAGAGCTTTAATTTAAGCGTTTAGACGTTGCGAACGCGCGCTTGCGACGGTCGGCGTCGCCAAAAAGAGTCGCGACGTCGGACGATTAGCGACGCGACGTCGCGCTAGAAACGAAATTTGCCGCTTGAAACGCGACGCCGTCGAGAACGGCGCCGCGTTTTTTTATCGGAGCGTTAGCGCGTCGCGGTCGATTCGAGTTCGCGGCGGCGCGCGCTTGGAACGGCTCGCCCGAAAACGAATCAGACGCCGAGCGAACGAGCGATTTCGGGGAGTTCGTCGGCGACGCCCTTGCCGATCGCGCAAAATTCCCAACCTGCGTCGCTTTTAACGAGGGAGCCGAAGACGAGCGAATGTTCGACGCAAGCGTGTTCGCTCAAATCGAAGCGCGCCAGCTCGGCGTTTGTGTCGCGGTCGACGACGCGCATGTAGGCTTCGTCGACGATTCCGAAGTTTTGACGACGTTCGCGCGCTTCGTGAATCGTCGCAACGAAAAGGAGTTTCGCGACGTCGTCCGGAACTTGCGTTAAGTCGACAAGAATCGCTTCGTCGTCGCCGCCTCCTTCGCCGGTTTGGTTGTCGCCGGTATGTTTGACCGAACCGCGCGGCGATTCGGTTTGGTTGTAGAAAACGAGATCGTTTTTCGAACGAACTTTGTCGTCGCTTCCGAGCATAAAGCACGAAACGTCTAAGTCGAATTCTTCTCCGACGTTGACGCGCGGGTTCCAGCCTAAACCGACGCGCAAACGGGTCGCGGCGAGGCCGAGCGTCGCTTTTTGGCCTTTGAGGAGCAAAACGGTCATTTGAAACTTTCGTAAGCTGTTGAGTTTGAAAGGGAAAGGACGACGCGCCGCTTGGGAGCCTTTTGGGGGGCGCCGAATTTTTCGCGTTGGCGAACGTTGAGCAAGAAACGCGGTCTTGCGGCGTCGCGAAGGGGCGCGTCGGTTTGCGTTGTTGTTAACGAGGAGTTTAAGCGACGATTCCGCGTCGCCGAGGCGCGAGAGATCGGGCGTCGACGGGGACGCTTTGCCGATTTCCGGCGACGCGGCGTCGAGCGTCGAGCGTTTTGGCGAGCGTCGAGCGTTTTGGCGAGCGTCGAGCGTTTTGGCGGGCGTCGAGCGTTTTGGCGGGCGTCGAGCGTGTTGGCG
>JAFTUJ010000213.1 GCA_017466305.1 Thermoguttaceae bacterium | reverse complement strand
TCCGTCGTTATTTTCTTCGTCGTTTTCTTCGGGCGCCGTCGGGGATTGTTCGTTTTCGTCGAGGCTTTGAGCGCGCTCTAAATTTTGGTCGATTTGACTCTTTTCGTTAGAGTTGCAGCAGAACGGGTTGGAGCCCCCGGCGCAACCGACGGAACCGCCGAGCGCCGCGCCGCGACGAAGGGACGCGAATAAACAAGAGCGACGGGAAAGTTTCGACATAAACACTCCAACGAAGTAACGATAAAGACGAAGAAAATGATTTTGCCGTTTGAGGGGAGCGACGCGATCGAAGCGTCCAACCCGAACGTCTATTTCAATTATGTTAAAGCGCGCTTCTTTTTCAAGGTTTCCTTAACTCTTTTTAACCGTTTTCTTTAATATTTCAATAAAAATGGGAAGATTGCGAGAGAATTAACGATTGAAGCGATTGGTAGCGTTGGGGTGAAGCGGGAAAATGGGGAAAATGTGCGGTCGGCCGCGAAGGAGAATAATTTCAGCGAAAAGTTCGCTTTTTTTCGAAATAAAACGGAAAAGGAGCGCGCGAGGCTCGTTTTATCGTCTGGTTGCGCAAGACCGTTTCGACCTGCGAAGGCGGAATAATCGGCGCTTGCGTTACGTCGCTCCCAAGTGGGCGGCGAACCGCGATATTTAAGCGCGAAACGGGCATTTTTATAATCTCTACTTGAATGTCGGGTCGATTTACTCTCCTAAGAAAGGCGCGATTTTCCGTCTTCGACGTTGTTGTCGGCGAGGCGGACGAGATTGCGGCGTTCCGTTCGACAATTTAAGGAGGAAAACGTCGGACGGAGGGGTGCGTCGGGAATTTCCGGCAACGGAACGGCTTCGACTCGCCTTTCTAACGCCCGAAAACGGCGCGGCGCGGCAAGCGTCGACGTTGACGGCGTTGCAAACGTTGAAATCGCTAAAATCGGCGTTCGGCGTCGAGCGATTTCGGAAAAAAAAACGCGTCGGCGCTTAATTTTGTTTCAAGCGACCGGAAGCGTTTGCGTATAAAAAGTCGAAAGCCGGAGACGCCGCGAGGCGCGAGCGTTGCGTTTCAACGCTTCGAACGCCGCGTCGACGACAAACGAACGCCTTGCCGCCTTGACCTAAACGGTAAAAGCAGCAAAAGCGGTAAAAGCGATTGCAAGGGCGGCAAAGGAACGGCGAACGAAGGAAGTCGGCGCCGAATTTACTCGGACGAACGTCCGACGCGCAGCTCGACAAGTTTCGTTTTCCTTTAATTGGAACAGAAATGGAAAAACGAAGCGAAAAAAGATCGAGTTATCAAGAAAGATTGCGCGACGGTCGCTCGGCGACGAGTCGACAAGCTGCGAAAGCGAATCGGAAAAAAGGAAACGCTTTCGAGGAACGGATACCGCATCGTTAGAAGGAGTTGGCTTAAATGCTTGTGTTGTCAAGATATAAGGATCAAAGTATCTACATCGGGGACGATATTGTCGTTACGATCGTCGACGTTCGAGGGGACCGCATCCGCCTCGGGATTGAAGCGCCGTCGACCGTTCCCGTTCATCGTCAAGAGATTTACGAAGCGATTCGACGCGAAAACGCCGCGTCGGACGCCGACGAAGACGCCGTTTGCGCGGTCGCCGTCGACGGAACCGCGACCGCGACTCGTCGAGTCGTCCGAAAAAACGCCGCGGATTTTGAAATCAGTTTGCAACGTTGATTGCGAACGCTTGGCTTGAAAAAAGCGCGTTAAATGGAAATATTGAAAAGCGGAGCGGCGACGTTCCGCTTTTTCGCGTTTCTTGACGAAAAGCGCGCGGCGGCGAAAAGTCGAAAAAAGAAAACGGCGTCGGAACCCCCGTTGGATTTTGCGCGGCGCGACGTATAATAAGGGGGCGCGGCGGTCGGAACGCCGTTTCCGCGACCGCGCCGAGTATCGAGCATATATATTATATTAATTAATATTGACAAATATTGACTAAATCGAGTCGAAACGACCGCGACGGAGCGAAGGCGATGGAACCGGAAAAGTTGTCGAAAACGTCGACGACGCGCTATCTTTACGAGTATCTCGAAGATTTGAGTCGAGCGGGCGTTCAAGATTTTTACGTCGGCGCGCGAGGCGCTCGAACGGGGCAAAACGGGATGAGAGGACGAAATAGGCAAAACGCGCAGGATACGCAGAATACGCAAAATGCGGGAAACGTCGCGCCGGCGCAAACGAGGCAAACTTCGACGCCGGTTTCGCGTCCCGAACCGGTCGCGCCGACGTCCGTCGTTGAAGCCGCGTCCGAAAGCGCCGCGCCGCCGTCCGTCGTCAAAAACGCCGCTTCCGCCGCGCCGCCGGTCGCGCCGTCGGACGCGCCGTTCCGCGTTTTCGAACCGACCGGCGATTCGACCGCGCCGGAGTTCGCCGACCGAACGGAGCGACTTCGCGTTATCGCCGCCGACGTCGCCCGCTGCGCGCGTTGCGCCGAATTGGCGGCGAGCCGAACGCAAACGGTGTTCGGGAGCGGAAACCCGACGTCGGAACTCGTTTTCGTCGGCGAAGGGCCGGGCGCGGACGAAGACGCGCAAGGGCTCCCGTTTGTCGGGCGAAGCGGCAAACTGCTAACCGATATGATCGAGAAGGGGATGGGAATCCCGCGCGACTCCGTTTTTATCTGCAACGTCGTCCGCTGCCGACCGCCGCAAAACCGCAACCCGCGTCCGGACGAAGCGGCGGCCTGCCGACCGTTCCTCGACGCGACGCTCGACGTCGTTCGCCCGAAATTTATCTGCTGCCTCGGCTCGATCGCGGCGAAAAATTTGCTCGGCGTCGACGTTCCGATCAGGCGCCTGCGCGGAAAAGTTCACGACTATCGCGGAATGAAGGTGATTTGCACTTATCACCCGGCGTATTTGTTGCGCAATCCGCCCGCCAAAAAGGACGCTTGGGCCGACTTGCAGCTCCTAATGCGCGAAATGGGCCTCCCGACGCCGACAAAATGATCGCCGACGAAATAAACGTCGTCGAGCGAAGTCGGCCGATTTTGAGCGGCGTTGAACGACGGTGGCGGCGTTAAAATAGGGGGAATAGCGAAAGTTGATTAAGCGCGGCGATTGGGAGCGAACGTTCCGTCGCAATGTTTTTGAAAAAAAAAGAAAAAAAGAGGGGAAAAGAGGTCGCGTTCCCCCCTTTTCAAGGCGCGCGTCGGCGCTATAATGAGGGACAAAGTATTTTCGTTAAGGAACGATTCCGCCCCATTTCGCCCTTTGGGACGTTTTGAGGCGTCCGGCGGCGCCGCCTTCGACGCTCGCCCGCGTTTCCAGTCTTCTTGGTTTCAGGAAGAGCGATTCGAGCATATTTAAGGAGATTAACATGGCTAAACCGGGTAGAGGTCTTAAAAAGGCGAATCACGGCAAACGTCCGGCCAACGCGAAAGCGCGCCGCGCCAAGCGTCGTTTGGTCAAGACCTGATAGCGATTTCGATTTCGGTCGAAAACGCGTTCGGGCAACGTTCGCAACAAAGCGCGAATGGCGTTTTTTTAACGCTTTTCGCGCTTTTGCCGTTTACGCCGGCGTCGGAACGCGTTGACTCGGGAAAATAGGAAGAATAGAGAAACTGCGGGAAGCGGAACGTTCGTTTTCGCGTCGCCGCAAGTGAGCAAGGAGGCGTTCGATGGCCAAGAAACCGCTTATCGTCGACGAGTCGCTTTACGACGTGAACGCGCCGATCGCGACGATCGACGAAATTCGCAAGTACAACCGCCAACGTTTCGAAATGGAGCAGCTGACGGCGATTCTTTACGACAACTTCGACGAAAAGAAGTGCGTCGGGTACAAAGACATGACGCCGGACGAATTCTGGGTTCGCGGTCATATGCCGGATTTCCCGCTGACGCCCGGCGTTGTGATGTGCGAGTGCGCCGCGCAGATGGCGAGCTACTTCGTAACGAAGCACAACATGTTCAACGGCGCGGTGATGGGGTTCGCCGGGCTCGAAGAGGTGAAGTTCCGCGGCATGGTGCGCCCGGGCGACCGACTCGTTATTCAGTCGGAAATGGTTAAGTGGCGCAAAATTTTGATTACCGCGCGTTTTATGTGCCTCGTCGGCAACGATATCGTTTGCGAAGGCGTCTTGAAGGGCGTTCCGCTTCCGATCGAGTCGCCGCCGGCGAGCGAGTGAGCAAGCCGACGGCGCGTTAAGTTGGGCGGTTTGCGCGGAGTTTAACGTCGCGGCGGAACGCGACCAAAACTCGAAAATGTTAAAAGAGATGAAATAGGGGGTTTGCGTCGGATGGGCCGTCGTTCCTTGCCGAAAATTAAGGGAAGTCTCGAACTTTCGCATTATTTCATTCCGCTTCTCGACGAGTACGCCGAGCGGGGCCCTTACGAAGCCGAAACGGAGGAGCTGTTCGGAGCGGAGGGAGTCCGCGCGCAAGGTTACGACGCTTTTGCCGGAATGAGTTTCGAAGCGCTTTCGGAGCGGCTTTTCGGTCGCGTCGCGCCGACGGAGTTGGAAATCGGTTCCGGCAAGGGCCTTTTCATCGCGGCGGCGACGAAGCGTTCGCCGGAGCGCAACTTTATCGGCGTCGAGCTGGCGTATCGTTACGCGCTGACGTCGGCGTCGCGCTTGGCGAAGCAGAACACCCCGAACGGCGTCATGTTTTCGGCGGACGCGGCGCGGGTGTTGCGCGATATTATCCCGTTGAACTCGCTCGTCGGGGCGCATATTTACTTCCCGGACCCTTGGTGGAAGAAGGCGCACCGCAAACGCCGCATCGTTCGCCCGGACGTGATCCAAATGATCGAGGAACGCTTGGTCGTCGGCGGCAAACTGCACTTTTGGACCGACGTCGAAGAGTACTTTAAGAGCGGCGTCGAAACGATTAAGCTCTCGTCGAACTTGGCCGGGCCGTTCGATATTCCGGAGCGCAAGGCCGAGGGCGATCTCGACTATTTGACGCACTTCGAACGTCGCACGCGCCTCAACGAAGCGCCGGTTTATCGGTCGTATTTCGTTAAAAGGTTCGCTTAATCGATAAAATCGAAAATAAACAAACGCAAAACGCGGCGCCGAACGTCGAAACGGACGGTCTGAGCCGCGTTTTTTTTGGTGAACGACTTTCGCTATTTTCTTTATCTTCCCCGCCTTAACGCAAAAATGGCAAACGACGTGACGAATGTCGGGGATGCGCGACCGAAAAAAAGAAATTTCTTGAAATTCTTGGCGTTGAGGAAAAGCGGCGTCTTGACGGGAGCGCTTTTTCTCTTTACAATCGAAATTAGCAAACTGTCGGCGCGGCGTTGGGGCAAACCGTTTGAACGGCGCGTCGAAGCGATAATTTTTACTTTACGAGGTGTAATTATGAAAACGAATGTTAAAATGTACC
>JAFTUJ010000024.1 GCA_017466305.1 Thermoguttaceae bacterium | reverse complement strand
GAATTCGCCGCGACCGACCCGGAACGTCGCCCGGCCGCCCTCGCGACCCTCGGCGTCTGCATGAAAACGTCGTTCGACGTCGACGCGGAGTTGCGCAAACTCCTCGCCGCGCCGGAAAACGAAACGCGATACGGAGCGTTTCGCGCTCTTTGGACGCGCAACCCGTCCGACTATATGATTCAGGGCGAAAATTTGGCGAACCAATTCGCTTATCACTGCCTCAACTGCGGAGGAACGCCGTTCGCGCACGTCGCGATGAGTTCCCGGCCGGAAATCGTCCTGTTCAACGCCGATCAAATTTTCCTGCAGGGCGAAATTTACATCGAAGCGAACCCGCGCCTGACGATTCGCGCCGACGGCGACGAAATCGTCGTCAAGAAATACGAAACGACCGACGGCGTCAACCAACAGCGCCGCGTCGGCTTTAAGGTCGACGAAACGATTCGCGCCATCGTCGAAATCGGCGGCTCCTATTCCGACGTCGTTTCGTTCCTGACGCAAGCGAAGAGCGCCGGTCATTTGAAGTCGATCGGGCCCGACGGCGCCGCGACCGCCTGCGCGTTCGGAATCGATTCGCTCCCAGGCGCCAAAAACACCCGCTTCAAACGCGTTCGCGACGTCGAGGAAATCGCCCGCCGCGAAGAAGCTCGCGAAGCCGCCGAACGCGCCGCCAAGGAAGAAAACAGGTCGATTTGGTCGCGAATGAATCCGGCCTCCTGGTTCGGAAACGACGAAGAAAAAGCGGCTTCCAACGACGACTTCAACTTCGACGAATTCGACGCCGCCAACGGCGAAACGTCCGATTCCGACGACGCGCCGACCGATTCGCAAGACTTCGACGCGAAAACCGAAACCGCCGACGCCGCCCTCAAGAACGACGAATTCGCCGTCGACGAAGAGGAAACGGAAGCGGAGGAATAACCGCCGTTCGCAAGAAACGTCAAAAGCCCGACGCGCCAAACGTCGGGCTTTTTTAACGCAATCGCAACGGCGACGCGACGCAAACGCCGCCGTTCCTTTGTTTCCAGTTTGTTTTTCAATCCAAAAGCGTCAAACGGAAACGCGTTCCAACAGTTCCAACAACTCCGGCGCGACCGCTTTACGCGCGGCGCCGCCGCGACTTTTGGCGAAGAAGCGTCAAACGGAAACGCGTTCCAACAGTTCCAACAACTCCGGCGCGACCGCTTTATGGGCGGCGACCGCCTCTTCGAGCGGCGTCAACGCCAACTTGCCGGCGATTTCTCCGACCATTTTCCCGCTTTCGCCCAAGTGCAACGCGTCGACGGCGAAGCGTCCGAGCCGCGTCGCCAAAATACGGTCCAACGGAACCGGCGTTCCGCCGCGCATCACGTGTCCGAGAACGACCGCTCGCATTTCGTAAGGCGCGCCCGCTTGTTTCAGCGCTTCCATCGTCTTATACGCGCCGCCGTATTCGTCTCCTTCGGCGACGATCATAATCGTCGAACGTTTCCCCAACGCTTTGAAACGCTTCAACTTCTCGACGATCGTTTCGATCGACGTATGCGTCTCCGGAATCGTCGCCAACTCGCAGCCGCCGGCGATCGCGATCGCGGTCGCCAAGTCGCCGCAGTCGCGCCCCATCACCTCGACGAGAAACATCATGTCGTGACTCCCGGCGGTGTCGCGGAGCTTGTCGACCGCGTCGACGCCGGTTTTAACGGCGGTCGCGAAGCCGATCGTGTAATCGGTTCCAAGGAGGTCGTTGTCGATGGTGCCCGGAATCCCGATCACTTGCCCCTCTTCCCAACGCTTGGCGATTTCGAGCGCGCCGGTCAGCGTTCCGTTCCCGCCGATAGCGACGAGAGCGCCGAAACGGTAACGCCGCAAGTTCTCGACGACTTGCCGAATCCCTTCCTCGGTTCGCATTTCGTCGCAGCGGCTGCTGTTGAAACTGGCGCCGCCTTTGCTCGTCCAACCGGAGACTTCGCGAACGTCGACGGCGCGGTCGGTTCCGCCCCAAAATTCGCCGTTCAAAAGCCCTTGATACCCGCGTCGAATCCCGACGATTTTATCGCCGTACTGGTCGCCGGCCCGCACAATGGCGCGCAAACACGGATTCATCCCCGGCGCGTCGCCGCCGCTGCACAAAACGCCAATTTTCATCTCTTTTTCTCCGTTTTATTTCCGTTCGCTCGACGACGGCGCGGTCGCCGCTCGGTTCGCGTTGCATTCCGTCGAACGTCTCGGCGCGGTCGCCGCTCGGTTCGCGTTGCATTCCGTCGAACGTCTCGGCGCGGTCGCCGCTCGGTTCGCGTCGATTCTCCAATTGGGGCCGTCGCGTCAACTTCCGCTTCGACGCGTCGCTTCGACGCGACTCGCCCATCTTAACCGATTGTAACGATTTAAACGGCGACGTCAACCCGTCGCGCGGTCCCCTTCCGCTAAAAAAAACGCGCCGACCGCCGGTTTTTCCGCCGAATCGACGCGCTTTTCCCATCTTAACGGACGTCTCCGACGCCGCCCGGTTTGTTTGTCGCGCTAAAAAGCAAAAATCGAAACGACGATCGCCAACGCCGTCGCCAACGCGATCACAACGAACGCCAAGATCAAAAAAGCGAAAATCCCGAGCGCGCCCAACGCCGTTCCGAACCGTCCGGCGCAAATAAGCGCCGCGATAAACGCCGCCAACGCCGCGACGACGGGCCCCGCCGTTATCAACCCGATCAAAAAGACGAGCCCGATCGTTTGCCAATTCTTCCCGTTCAAGGAGCCGTCGTTCGCCCACGGTCGCGCCGTCGACGGCGGCGCCGGAAAACGCCCGACGTCGCCGACGGGAAAACGTCGTTCGTAATCGCCGACTTTCCAACGTCTTCCGTCTCGCCGTCCGCCGCGCGTCAAAAGATAAAAGAGCAAAGCTCCGATCGCGAGCGGCGTTCCTAAAACGAGCGCGCCCAAGAAACCGAAAATCGGCCCGAGCGCGACGATTCGGCCCCCGCTCCAACCTTCGTCGTCGTCCCCGACGTCGAAAAAGAACGACCGCGCTTCCGCTTCCGGCGACTCGCTTGCCTCCGCGTCCGGCGTTTTTCCGAGAAGCGCGTCCAAGCGCCGCCGAACCGCGCCCCCCGCGTCCGCGTCGGTCGACTCGTAATAACGCGCCAAATCTTGCAAATCGTTCAAGTTGCGCTCAAACGCTTCGTCTTCTTTGGCAATTTGGGCAAGCGGGGCAAGCGCGGCGGCCTCCTCTAAAACCGCGAACGTCTCCGGCCAACCGGCGTTCGACTCGAACAAGCCTTGCGTCGACTCCCGCAACGCGTCGAGCGTCGGTCGCCAACTCGCTTTCCGCGCTTTTTCTTGAAACTTCTTAAACTCTTTGACGCGGTCTTTTCCGAGCGTTTCGGCCAACTCGACGAGTTCCGCCGCCGCGTCGTTCGTCGCCGCGAACGCGACGTCGGTCGCTCCGGCGTCGAGCGCGATTTGAATCTCGCGGTTCGCCGCGTCGACGATTTTCTTCCCTTGCGACTCGAAAAGGCGTTTCGCGACCGGCGCGTCGCCCGGAACCGCCCCCGGGTCGAACGTCGGCAACGCCGGAATCCCCGCCGGTTCCCGCGTCGCTTTCTTTTCCCCGCTCTCCCCGTTTTCTCCTTTCTCTCCCCTTTTTCCGTCTTTTCCTTCCTTCCCTTTTCCCCCGCTTTGAGCGACCGCGTTTTCTTCGCCCGCTTCGCTATTTTCCGCGCCGTCGACCCCGACGAGCGTTTCAAACGCGGTTTCTTGCGCTTCCTCGAACGCCAAAATCTCTTCCGGCGAAATCGCGTCGAGCGGTCGCTCGGCGTCGGACGCGGCGTCCTCGGTCAGCGCGCGCAATCGGTCGGCGACCGCGACCGCTTCGACGGAACCGCCCTCCGCGTCCAATTCCTCGACGGCGGCGCCGAGCGTCTCTTCGCTCTCCAACCGCCGCGCGCAACGGGCCCGTTCGCTCTCGGCTCGCGCGATTTCGGCGTCGAACCGCTCGCTCAACTTCCGCAACGCCGCCCGTTCGCGGTCGACTTCGAGCCATTCGCGCTGTTTCGCAAACGCCGTCGCCGCCTCCGGACGCTCGCTCGACTCCGGCGAAAGGCCGCCGTCTTTCATTTCTTCGACCAACGCGGCGCGCTCGTCGGCGTCGAGCCGGAAAAAGGCGCGTCGAAACTCGCTCCGCAGGCGGCGCGCTTCGCCTTCTCGCTTTGTCGCCAACGCGTCGATTCGAGCCCGTTCGGTTCGCGCCGACGCCAACGCGTCTTCCAACGCCGTCAACCGAGCTTGCGTCGAACTCGGCGACGTCGGCTCGCCTTCCGAAACGCTCGCGACGCGCCAAACGACCAGCGCGACGCCCAAGAGCGCGACCGCTCCGACAAACGCCCAAAGCGCCCAAAGCGCCCGTCTTTTCTTTTTTTTCGCGTCTTGTCCGCCGTTTTCCGCGTTCGAATATTCGCCGTTCATCGTCCGTTTCGCCGTTTGTCATCTTTGTTATTTTTCGTTGTTTAATCGCCGTTTCGCGCTTCCGTTTCGAGCAGGCCGCGCAACCGCTTCGGAATCGCCCGCAACGCGTCGCGCCATTTCGCCGCCCGACGAACGAACGTTCGCCGCTTGTCGAGCAAGCGCCGGTCGAGAATCGTTCGGAGCCAGCTCGCCGCCTCCGCGTCGGTCGTTCCGCGAAACGTTTCCGCCTTTCGATAAACGATCCAAAGAAGCTCGCTCAACGCGTCCGCCGCGTCCTCGACGAGCGTCAAATACCCGCCGTCGTCCGCAAATTCGCCGAGCGTTCGAGCGACGCGCGCCCGAAAAAGCGTCTCGGCGACGCGCCCAAGTTCCGCCAACGCGTCGTTTAACGCGTCGGCGTCGCCGGTTCGCTTCGCCTCGACGGTTCGCGTCAACGCGGCGCAAATCGGATTTTCGCCGTTCGCCGCGTCGACGTTCGTTTTTTCCCGCTCGCTCAACGTCTTACTTCCAAAGCGCGTCGAGTTCCGCTTCGTCGGCGACCGGCTCGAGCACGTCGGTCGGTTGGAGCGCCGCCGTCCGTTCGTTCGTTTCGTCTTGATAAACGTTCGTTTGCGCGTTCAACTCGTCGATCTCCTCTTGCAGAACGTCGAGCGCGGCGCCGAGTTCGCCGACGTCGACGCCTTCGACGTTCGCCTCCATCGACGCAAGCTCGGCGTTGACCGCCGCCAAATCTTTCGCGGTTTCGAGCTCTTTCAGCCGCCCTTCCAACTTCGCGACGGTCAATTCCATTTCGCTCTTTTTCTTCGCCATTTGTTCGGCGACGCCGCGCAGTCGTTCGAACGTCGCCTTCTTTTGGTCGGCGATCGACTGTTTTTGTTTCAAATCCGCGTTCCAACGGTCGAGCGTCGAATAAACGTCGACGGCGGAAACCGTTTTACCGCCGAACGTTAAACCGATTTTCTTTTGTTGGTCGGTCAACGCGTCGCGCTCGCTCGGGCTCGGCAGTCCCGCCTCCTTCGCGGCGGTCGCCAACGCTTTCATCGCCGCTTCCAACTTCGCGATCGCCTCTTGTTCGCGCTCCCAAGCGAGTTCGAGCGTTCGAGCGTCGACCCGATAACCGCGCGCTTGCTCGTCCAACCGACCGATTTTCGCCTTCGTTTCGGAAATCGCCTTGTTCGCTCGCGCCGCGGCGGTCGCTCGGTCGACCTTCTTCGACATTTGCGCCGCTTGATCCGACAAAAACCCGAACTGCCAAACCGCGATCCCGACGACGACCGCCAAAATCCCCAACGTCGCAAAAATGCTCTTCACCATTTTTCCCTCTTTATCCATTCTTTCTATTTTCACTTCCGTTTAAAGCGTCGTTTCGCCGTTTGCCGCGAACGCGTCGCCCACCGCGTCGACCTCCGCGGCCGCCAACGCGGCGCAATACGCCGCCGTCGACTCGCGCATCGACTCCAACGCCGCGCAAGCGAACGGAAATTCGACGACCAACAGGAGCCCGACCGCCAGCGCGCAACGGTTCGCGACGCCGCAAAAACGCTCGACCGCCGCTTGACGCTCGGCGCGTCGAACGGTCGCCGCCGCGCTCCGCCGAACGACCGTTTCCCAACGGTCGCGCAACGCGTCTTCGGGCGTTTCGTTCGTTTGTTTTCGTTCGTTCATTTCAAACGCCTCCTTCGCGGCGCCGCGTCCGGCCCCGCCTCTAATATAAAGGACGACGCGAAACGCCGCCGCGCCGGGTAAATTCGCTAAAAAAAAGAAAAAATTCCGAGAAAAACGCGAAAAATTTTCGCCGCTTCCTTTTCCGGTCGCAGCTTTAACCGCGACGACGCCCGAAACGCCGAACGCTTCCTTGACGACGGCGCCCCGGAGTTTCCCCGACGTCGCTCCTTGACCGCGCTTCCTTGACGGCGCCGGACGCCCCGACGGTCGCGACGCTCTTCGATTCGCGCCGTCGCGACGTAAAAAAACGCCCGACCGCGCAAAAACGGTCGAGCGTTTTCAAAAGACGTCGCGAAACGTTATTTTCGCGTCAGGAAACGAAATCGGCGATGCGGTCGAACGCCTCTTTCAGGTTCTCCATACTCGCGGCGAACGAAGCGCGGGCGTATCCCTCGGCGCCGAACGCGCTCCCCATCACCGTCGCGACTTTCTTTTGTTCGAGAAGCGCCATGCACCAATCTTGGCTCGTCTCGACCTTAACGCCGTTGTATTCGCGCCCCAAGAACTTTTGAATGTTGAAGAACGCGTAAAAAGCGCCGCCCATTTTGCCGCAGGTCATTCCCGGGATTTCGGCGATACGACCGGCGACGTAATCGCGGCGTTTCTCGAACTCGACGCGCATCGCGTCGACGCAACTTTGATCGCCGGTAACGGCGGCCAACGCGGCGTATTGGCTGACGCTGCACGGGTTCGACGTTTCTTGACTTTGCAGGCTCGCCATCTTCTTCGAAACGTTTTCCGGCGCGAGCGTCCACCCGACGCGCCAACCGGTCATCGCGTACGTCTTGCTGACGCCGTTGATAACGATCGTTCGGTCGGCCAAGCCTTCGCGCAACGTCGGGAAGCTGGCGAACGGCGCGCCGTCGTAAACCAAGCGTTCGTAAATTTCGTCCGAAACGACGAAAAGGTCGTTTTCGATCGCGATATCGGCCAACGCTTCCAACTCGGCGCGCGTGTAACAGGAGCCGGTCGGGTTCGACGGGCTGCAGAGGAGCAACATGCGCGTTTTCGGCGTGATCGCGGCGCGCAGCGCTTCCGGCGTCAGTTTGAAGTCGTCCTCTTCGCGAGTCGGCACGATCACCGGAACGGCGCCGGACAACTTGATCAGTTCGGCGTAGCTAACCCAATACGGCGCCGGCAAAATCGCTTCGTCGCCCGGGTTCAACGTGCAGAAAAAGGCGTTGTGGAGCGAGTGTTTCGCGCCGTTCGAAACGACGATTTGCGACGGTTTGTATTCGAGCCCGAACCGCGCGAGGTAGTCGGCGCAGATCGCTTCTTTCAGCGCCGGAATACCGCTGGCGACGGTGTAGCGCGTGTGTCCGGCGTTCATCGCGGCGACCGCGGCTTCGCAAATATGTTTCGGCGTGTTAAAGTCCGGTTCGCCGACGCTCAAGTCGACGACCGTTTCGCCCTTCGCTTTCAACTCTTTCGCCTTCGCGGACATCGCGAGCGTCGCGGACGGTTCCATCCCTTGAACGATTTTAGAGAGAGCGATCGCCATTTTTCCCAACCCCTCAAAGTTGTCTTTTTTACGTATTTTTCCTCGTCGACGTTTTCCAGTCCCCCCAAGAGCGCCGGAACGCCGAGTAAATCTTACTTATTATACTCGCGACGGCAAAACTCGCAAGGAGGACGTTCGACGCTCCAAGCGAAAAAAAGCCCTCTCGCTCAAAAAACAAGAAAATTTCTCGTCCAAGAGTTCGAAAGGGCTAATTTTCGGCGAAATCGGACGCGCGCTTCTTCGGTCGGCGCGTTCGGTCGGTCGCGTTTATTTTTTCCAGTCGGGGGAAACGTACTCGACTTCGACGATCGAATGCAATCCGCCGCGCGGCGTGAATTCGGCGGTCAGCTTCATGTAACGCGGTTTCATCGCGCCGGCCAAGTCGTCGAGAATGCGGTTCGTAACGCGTTCGTAGAAGATCCCCTCTTGACGGAACGCTTGCAAATACAGCTTCAAACTTTTCAGTTCGACGCAAATTTTATCCGGGATAATCTCGAACGTCAACGTGCCGTAGTCCGGTTGGCCGGTTTTCGGGCAGAGCGACGTGAACTCCGGCGCGACGTGCGTGATTTTATAGTCGCGGTTCGGGTACGGGTTGTCGAAAAATTCCAGCATTTCCGGGGACGGGTTCGACGTTTGCACGAACGACATTTTCGGCTCCTTTTTTCGCGATATGTTTCAAGAAAGCGTCGAAAGCGCTTCCGTTTTGTCATTAATATTAATAGCGAACGCGGCGAACAAGACGAACGCTCCCTCGCCGCGACCGCATTAGCGCGACCGCATTAGCGCGACCGCTTCGGCGCGAAGGTCAAACGTCGCCGTTCGAACGCATCGCGACGATTTCTTTCACCAAGGCGCCGTAATCCTCCGCCCCGTTCGAGCGCGGGTCGTAGTCGAAAATCGACTGGCCGAAACTCGGCGCCTCGGCCAAGCGGACGTTGCGACGAATTTTCGTTTCAAAAACGATCGCGTCGCTCCAAGGCGCGTCCGCGCCGCGTTCGCTCGACATAAAGTCGCGCACGTCGCCGGCGACTTCGTTGGCTAAGGAAGTGCGTCCCTCGAACATGCACAAGACGACGCCGGAAACGCGGAGCTTCGAGTTCAAACGCTTCGAAACCAACGAGATCGTTTGCAAAAGCTTGCTCAAGCCGTGCAGCGCGAGGAAGTGCGGTTGAAGCGGAATGAAGACCTCCTCGACGGCGGAGAGCGCGTTCAACGTCAAAACGCCGAGCGACGGCGGACAGTCGACGATAATATAATCGAATCGCATGTCGTCGGCGGCGATTTTGTCCCGCAAAATCATTTCGCGACCAAAAACGCTCGACAGCTCGAAGTCGGCGGCGGCTAAGTCGAGGTGCGCCGGAACCAGCCAAAGGTTGTCCTCGACTTGTCGGCGAACCGCGGCGAGCGACTCGTCGTTAACCAACACGTCGTACACCGACGGG
>JAFTUJ010000212.1 GCA_017466305.1 Thermoguttaceae bacterium | reverse complement strand
CAACACGGCGACGATTTTTTCAAAAATCTCGTCCGAAATTCCGTTCGCAACAGAACTTGCGTCGACGTCGTCCGCGTCGCGAATCCGCGGAACGCTGAACGTGTGCGGGCCGACGCCCTTGGCCGCCTCCAAATGCTCCGCGTGCATCAGCAAACCGACAAAATCGTAACGATAAAGATTCAAGCCGAACAAGACGCCGCAACCGACGTCGTCGATTCCGCCGTCCATCGCGCGATCCATCGCCTCCGTGTGCCACGCGTAATCGCTCTTCGGCCCGGTCGGGTGCAGCGCTTCGTAAGTCGTTTTATGGTAAGTCTCTTGGAAGAGAATGTACGTTCCGATTCCCGCCTCTTTCAGCTTGCGGTAATTCTCGACCGTCGTCGCGGCAATGTTGACGTTAACCCGCCGAATCGCGCCGTTTTTATGCTTCATCGCGTAAATCGTTCGAATCGATTCCAGCACGTACTCGATCGGGCACTCCGTCGGATGCTCGCCGGTTTCGAGCGCAAGTCGTTTGTGCCCCATATCTTGGAGCGCGACCACTTCGGCGCGAATTTCGTCTTGCGTCAATTTTTTGCGTCGTATCGTCTTGTTTTTCAAGCAATAAGGGCAGTAAACGCAACCGTTGACGCAGTAGTTCGAGAGGTAGAGCGGCGCGAACATGACGACGCGGTTCCCGTAAAAGCGCTCTTTGATTTCTCGCGCCAACTCGAAAATTCGCGCGTTTTTCTCCGGGATTTCGCAGTCGAGCAACACGAGCGCCTCGCGATGCGTTAAGCCCTTCATTTTCCTCGCTTTATCGAGAATCGCGTCGACAAGGGCCGCGTCGTTTTTGCGTTCGGCGGCGTACTCGAGCGTCGCCAAAATTTCCGCGTCGTCGATAAAGACTTCCGCTTTCGTCGATTTCGGGTCGTACATGACGCCTCCTTTTCTTTGCGTTTGGGAACCGCTTCCGCGCCCGATTTTTAGGCGCTCAACGTCGATTATACGTCAAACGTCCGCTTCGTCAACGCGCCCTTTCGTTTTTCCTTCGCTCTTTATCGACGGCGCGAGCGTTTGGGAGCGTTTTTCTCCCTATTATCGTCAAAAGCGCCGAGACGCCGAGACGCCGACGTTTCGACGTTTCGACTCCCCGCGACGGCGCCCGACGCAAACGACCGCGACGTAAAAACGCGTCGACGATCGCTCGCTTCCTCCCCCCGTTAACGCAAAACGTTCGCGCTCCTCGACCGAAATCGAGAAAACGCGAACGTTTCGAAAGGTCGCCGCTCAACGCGTCGCCGCTTGCCGCTTTTGCCGCCGCCGCGACCGCCGCGTCGCTAACGCTTGCCGACGCTTAGGTTGCGCCGGAATTTGCGTTGTTCGCGACGTCGTTTAACGCGACGAACGGTTCGGCGAACGCTCGTCAAAGAAGGCGCTTGGCCAACGCGTCGAGGTCGTCTTCGTCGACGAAGAAGTCGAGTTCGTCGAACGCGTCGG
The DNA here is from genome assembly GCA_017466305.1 of Thermoguttaceae bacterium. Lineage (GTDB taxonomy): Bacteria > Planctomycetota > Planctomycetia > Pirellulales > Thermoguttaceae > RUG369. The sequence goes on along the minus strand of JAFTUJ010000212.1, from coordinate 2,017 downwards.
CAAACGCTTCGCTCGTCAAACGGGCGGACGAAACGACGTCGTCTTGACGCTCGTAAGCGCCGAGATCGACGGCGGTTCCGACAACGCGCGCTTCTCCCGCCAAGTCGGTCGTCAGCGGATTCCCTTCGGCGTCGACCGCGTACGCGGCGTTCCCCCAGTCGATCGCTTGCGAACCGACCGCGAGGCGGTAATCGCCGTTCGCCGCGTCGACAAAGAGTTGCTTCGACGCGTCGTAACCGCAGTTGTAAGCGTCTTCGTCGTAACCGTTTATCCAGCAGTAAGTATAGTGCGACATCGTGTTGTACGCGAGCGCGCTAGCGGGCGTTTGGGTCGATTCGCCCAATTTGACCTCGCCGACGATAATCGAGTTATAGAACGTCGTCAACGCGTTCGCGTAACGCGGTTCGCACGTAATCGCCGTTCCGCTCCCGTTTCCGGCGATCGTAACGTTGCGGAACGTCGGCGAACCAATCGAATAAACGCCGCCGCCCGTTTTAAGTCCGATATTGTCGACAATCGCAACGTTCGTAAACGTCGGCGTAGAATATCCCTGAACGGAAACGCCGCCGCCCGCGCTCGCGGTGTTCTTACTAATTTCGACGTTCGTAAAGTTCGGCGAATTGCTGTTGACGTGAACGCCACCCCCGCTTCCGGACGCGCTATTGTTCGAAATTTTAACGTTTACAAAATTGGGCGTTCCACTAATATAAACGCCGCCGCCGTCGTTCTCCCTCGCGGTATTGCCGGAAATTTCAACGTTTGTAAACGTCGGCGAAGCGGGGCCGGTAACCATAACGCCGCCGCCGGAAACGCCCGCGATATTGCCGGAAATTTTGACGTTGGTAAACGTCGGCGAATAGCTGGTAATATAAACGCCGCCGCCATTAAGACTTGCAACATTTTCGCTAATCGCAACATTTGCGAAGTTAAACGTCCCCATAAGCTTAACGCCGCCGCCGCTTAACGCGGTATTGCCGGAAATCTCGACGTTCGTAAAGGTTCCCGTCCCGGAGAACACTCCCCCGCCGCCCTCGCTGCTAGCGACGTTATCGGCGATCGTAACGTTCGTAAAGTCGGAGGTTACCTTTGAGCTATTCCAAACGCCGCCAGCGGTAGAAGCGGTATTTCCAACAATTTCGACGTCGGTAAAGACGGCGGAACCGGAGCTTAAATAAACGCCGCCGCCGGAACCGCTCGCCGTATTCTCGGTAATCTTAACGTTCGTAAAATTCACGCCGCCGCCGTTGACGATATTCGCGTAAACGCCGCCGCCGTCAATCCTAGAACTACTATGGAACGTCGAATTGGCGGTAATCGCCACGTTCTTAAAGTCGACGAAAAAGCGGCTGCCATGCACATAAACGCCACCGCCGCCGTAACCGTCCACATACCCGCCGGTAATCGTCAGGCCGTTCAATTCGACTCGCGTATTTTCCGGAGCGTCGTTCCAGGAGCCGCTAACGGAGACGTTGAACACGCGGGACTTTTGGTCGGCGTCGACGGTAATCCCCGGGACGTCGTTTTCAACGTCGTAAAGCGACGACGCGTCGACTTTAATTGCTTTCCGAATCCCAAGTTCCGTTCCTGCAAGGGTTATCGTCGCGCCCTTCAACGTTTCGTCGAAGGTAACGACGCCGCCGAGCGACGCGTCCGCCTCCGCGTATTGAATCGCTTCGCGGAGCGAAATCCAGCCGTCGTACGCGTCGACGACGTCCGTCGCCGTCGTTACGACCGTCGACGGAGCCTCCTTGCCGAAGAACTCGTAAGCGCCGAGATCGACGGCGGTTCCGACAACGCGCGCTTCTCCCGCCAAGTCGGTCGTCAGCGGATTCCCTTCGGCGTCGACCGCGTACGCGGCGTTCCCCTTGTCGAGCGCTTGCGAACCGACCGCGAGGCGGTAATCGCCGTTCGCCGCGTCTTTGAAGAGCGGTTGCGACGCGTCGTAAACAAAGTTGACGACGCCGGCGTCGCTCGCGTTCGCCCAAGCGGTAAAGCTCGAAAGAACGTTGGTTCCGTT
>JAFTUJ010000211.1 GCA_017466305.1 Thermoguttaceae bacterium | reverse complement strand
GCGGCGTTCGAGCGTCGCCCGATCGTTCGCGTCGAGCGCGTCGCGGCGGGTTTTTCCGCGTCCTTGGCGTCTTTCGAGTTTTTCGCGTCGGCTTTTTCGTTCGGGTCGACGTCGAACGCGTCGGCTTCTTCGTCTTCGTCGACGATCGGCGCGGACGGTTTCGGCCCTTTCTCGGTCGCGTCGCGCATTCGCCCGAAACTGATTTGCGCCCAACTCGGCGTCGGCTCCGCGACGAAACCGAACGCGGTGAAAGCCGCCAACGCGACCGACGCCGCCCAAAGTTTCTCCGTTTTTTTCATCGTCCGGTTTCCTTTCTCGCCGAGACGTTATATTTTAGTTATTTTGCGCCGTTTAACGGCGATTCGCTTTTGCGGTTGCGTTCGGAACGCGCCGCGTCGTTTCGGTTTTCGTCGGAAAAACGTTCCGACTTGAAAATTTTCCCGACGCGACCTAAAACGCCGATTTGCCCGCGTTTGTCGAACGGGTAAAAAAGGAAAGACGGGTAAAATAGGCGGCAAGGCGAAAACGGGGCGACGGGGCGACGGGGCGAAAAGGGGGAAAACCGCGTCGACGGCAAAAAAACGCGTTGACGCCGTCGCGATTTTACCTTACTATAAAGTAATTGTTTAAAAAAATATTCGAAAACGATTCGAAAGGAATCCTCGAATGAAAAAATATCTTGTCGACGACGCCGAATATTCCGTTAGCGCCAAGGGCCGCGGCCCGATTTTGGTCTTCGCGCACGGCTTTCCGTTCGACGGTCGTATTTTCGACGCGGTCGCCGACCGGTTGGCGTCGAAATTTTATTGCGTCGTTCCGGACTTGCGCGGGTTCGGCGGCTCGACGCTCGGAGCGAACGGGCTCAATCCGCACGGCTTTCCGCGCGTTACGATGGGGCGTTACGCCGACGACCTGACGATTTTAGCGTCGGAAATCGCCTGCGAACTCGGGCGCGACCCGGCGACCGAAAAAATTTACCTTTGCGGTCTCTCGATGGGCGGTTATATTTCGCTCGCGTTTGCGGCGCGCCGTCCGGAGCGTCTCGGCGGGATTATCTTTTGCGACTCGAACGCGTCCGGCGATACTCCGGAAAAGTCGGCCGGTCGCTTGAAGTTGGCGGAGGAGATCGTCGCCGTCGAACGCGCGACGTCGCAAGTCGCGGCGCTCGCGGAGTCGTATTTGCCGAACTTGCTTTCGCCGACGACGTTCGCGACGAAACCGGAGGTCGTCGAGGAGTTGCGTCAAACGATGCTGCGCCAACGCCCGACCGGGATCGCCGCCGCCGCGCGCGGAATGGCCAAGCGCGCCGACTCGACCGCGCTTCTCCCGAAAATCGCCGTTCCGACGCTCGTTTTGGGCGGGGCCGACGACGTTCTCTCGCCGCCGAGTTCGCTCGACGCGATCGCCGCCGCGATTCCGGGCGCGCAAAGAGCGACGATTCCGGACGCCGGACACGTCGCGTCGTTGGAAAATCCGGACGCGTTCGCCGACGCCGTCTTGCGTTGGGCCGAATCCGCTTTATAATAGAGTCGACCGGAAGCGGCCCGGAAGCGGTCGCGCCGTCGACGAAATCGATCGCGACTCGGCGTTAAGCGTCGAGAGCGCGTCGCGATTTTTTGCGCGTCGAGACGTTTTTCCGCGTTTCGGCGCTCGTTTTATTTAAGGGCGCGACGTTCGCCGCCCCAACCGTCGAAAACGAAAGGAATTTCCGTTGAGTTCGAACGAACGAGAAACGCCGTCCGTCCCGGAACCCGCCGACGTCGAGAACGCCGCAACCGCCGCAACCGCCGCCGAAACGAGCGTCGAAACCGTCGAAACGCCGTCCGGAAAAAAAGCGGCGACCAAAGCGAAAACGTCGGCGACCGACAAGAGCGAAAAAGCCGCCGCGCCGAAAAAAACGTCGCGCAAACGGGCCGACGCGACCTCGATGGCCGCCGAGCAAAAGGAAATTTCGGTCAGCGAATTTTTCGCGAAAAACCGACACCTCCTCGGCTTCGACAACCCGCGCAAAGCCCTCTTGACGACGGTCAAGGAAGCGGTCGACAACTCGCTCGACGCTTGCGAAGAGTCCGGAACGCTCCCGGAAATTTGGACGCGCGTCGAACGGGTTAGCGAAAATACGTACCGCGTTTCGGTGCAGGACAACGGCCCCGGCATCCTTCCGAAGCAGATTCCGCTGATTTACGGGAAGCTCCTTTACGGCTCGAAGTTTCACCGCCTCCGCATGAGCCGCGGTCAACAGGGGATCGGGATCAGCGCGGCCGGGATGTACGGCCTGTTGACGACCGGAAAACCGCTCGAAGTTATCTCGAAACTCTCGCCGCGCAAACCGGCGACGTACTTCGTCGTCCGCATCGACTCGAAAACGAACAAACCGGAAGTCCTCAACGGCGACGGCGCCGGCGAAACGATTCCGCCGAACGACGAAGGTCGGCAAATTTTGCGCGACCGCGAACTCGATTGGGTCGACGTCCCGAGCGGAACCCGGGTAACGATCGAGTTGGAGGCGAAATACCAACGCGGACGCGGCGGCGTCGACGAGTATTTGGAGCAAACGGCGCTCGCGAACCCGCACGCGACGTTTCACTTCGTCGACCCGGACGGAAACGAAGCGCATTACGCCGCGTCGGTCGGCGAACTCCCGCCGGAACCGGTCGAAATCAAACCGCACCCGTACGGCGTCGAGTTGGGCAAGCTCCTCGAAATGACGCGGGAAACGGAGACGGCGACGCTCTTTAAGTTCTTAACGGAGTCGTTTTGCCGCGTTTCGTCGACGTTGGCTCGCGCGATCTGCGAAAAGGCCGGGCTCTCGAGCCGCGTCGACCCGAAAACGCTTTCCCGCGACGACGTGTCGAAGCTCTTTGCGGCGATTTCGGAAACGAAAATCCCGGCGCCGTCGAGCGATTGCGTCGTTCCGATCGGCGAACAGAACATTTTGGCCGGTTTGAAGAAGATCGTTCCGGGCGAATTTTTCGTCGCGGCGACGCGCCCGCCCGCAGTTTATCGGGGCAATCCGTTCCAAATCGAAGTCGGCTTGGCGTACGGCGGCGGCCCGTCGACGCAAAAAATCGACCGCGAAACGCTTAAAGAGGCGATATCCGAGAGCGACGCGCGGACGATTCGGCAGTTTTTAACGTCGACGTTCGACGGAATCGGGTTCGACGGCGCGGACAAAATCATCAAAAACGCGAACATTCGTCCCCGGGTGTCGCCGCCGAAGTTGACGCAACGCGAGTTCGAGGCGTTGCTTAACTCGTTGCAGACGTTGAACTTGTCGGAAGGTCAAAACATGTCGGTTTACCGATACGCGAACCGGGTTCCGCTGCAATTCCAAGCGGGCGCGTGCGCGATCACGCAGACGATCATGCAGACGAACTGGCGGTCGTACGGTCTGCAGCAGACGAAAAACCAACTTCCGCGCGGTCCGATCACGATTATGGCGCACTTCGCGAGCGTCTGGGCGCCGTACACGAGCGAATCGAAAGAGGCGTTGGCGGCGTATCCTGAGATTCAAAAGGAGTTGCGTTTGGCGTTGCAGACGGTCGGACGCAAACTTGGGCTCTTTTTGAAGCGTCGTGAAAAGGTGAAGCAAGCCGGTTCGCGTCGGGCGTATTTTTTGCGTTATTTACCGGAGATTGCGGAGGCGTTGGCGGAGATCAACCGCGGCGACTTTTCGGAGCGCGTCGCGAAGGAGAACTTTGCGGCGGTCGCGGAGACGCCGGAGGAGGCGGCGGCGACGGTGAAGCGTCGCCAAAGTCCGGGCGAAATTTACATGCGTCTCCTGACGGTCGCGAACCGCAAAACGGCGCTTGCCGACGTCAAATTCGACGAGCGCGGGAACAGAATCGAGGCGCCGGAGCCGGACGAGCTCGACTCCGACCCGAGCGTCGCGATCATTTCGCCGGAGCGTTAAGCGTCGGCGTTAAGCGGAGTCGTTCAACCGACTTGCAAAGGCGGCGCGAAAACCGAACGAAAAAGCGTTCGTCGCGAAAGCGATGGACGCTTTTTTCTTTTTTTTGTCGGAAGCGTTGCCGTTCGTTTGATTTCCGACTATAATAGATTTAGAAAAAATATTCCGCGCCGATTTTCCGACAATAAATTTTTCGGCGCGCTTTTACCGCAAATTTTTCAACCGACAACGAGGGCAAAGTGGGGATTTTCGATAAAATATGGAGCGCGATAAAGAGAAAGAGCGGGCGAGTCGCGACGGAAAAAGCGGCGGAGACGCTCGGCGGTTACGCGTTGGGCGCTGTCGGGGCGACGGTCGGCGGAATAGTTGCGGGACCGCAGGGCGCCGCGATCGGTTTCGCGAGTTTTAAATGGATTGGCGAATTGAGCGCGTGTTGCCTTGCCGCCGCGGCGATGGAAGACGTCGCGAAGCGCGACGCGGAGCGTTTGCGCGCCGTTCCGATCGCCGCCGGCGAAGTCGAGCGTTTGCTAAGGTGGGGCGAGGAAATCGACCGTCGCGCGACCGACGACGAAGCGAACGCGAAGGCGATGAACGAGTTAGGGTTGCGTTATTTAATCGGGGCGGAGGTTCCGCAAGACGACGAGAAGGCGTTCCGTTGTTTCCGTTGCGCGGCGAGGGCGGGAAACGTCGAGGCGACGCGGAACTTAGCCTGGCGTTATTACAACGGCGAGGGCGTGTCGCAAGACAAAACGCAAGCGACCGTCTGGTGGCGCAAAGCGGCGGAAGCTGGGGACGCGTCGGCGATGTTCGGCCTCGGTAATTGTTATTACGACGGGGAGGGCGTGTCGCAAGACTGGACGCAAGCGGTCGCCTGGTACCGCCAAGCGGCGGACGCCGGGAACGCGTCGGCGATGTTCAACCTCGGCGTTTGTTACGCGAAGGGCGAGGGCGTTTCGCAAGACAAAACGCAAGCGACCGTCTGGTGGCGCAAAGCGGCGGAAGCCGGGAACGCGGGCGCGATGTTCAACCTTGCCCTTCGTTACGCGAACGGGGAGGGCGTTTCGCAAGACTGGCCGCAAGCGGTTGCCTGGTACCGCCAAGCGGC
>JAFTUJ010000210.1 GCA_017466305.1 Thermoguttaceae bacterium | reverse complement strand
TTCGCGTCGGGCCTTGTTTAGCGTCGGTCTTTCGGATTCTTCGCGAAAATTCGGACGGGCGCTTCTTGAAACGCGGCGCGTTTTCGGGTAAAATAAAGCGCCGCGTCGGTTCGGTCGAAAGCGCAACAAAAGCGGGCTCGCAGTCGGCGCGACGTTTCGTCACTAATCAATTGGAAAGGCTTGAACACGATGAAAAAATCGACGATTTGGAGCGCGGCGCTTTGTTGCGTCGCCGCCCTTTGCGCCGTCGGAAACGGCTTCGCCCAAGACGCCGACGCGAAAAAAACGTCCGGAAACCCGCTGTTCCCCGGTTGGTACGCCGACCCGGAAGTCGCAATGTTCGACGGTAAGTACTGGATTTTCCCGACTTACTCCGATCATTTCGATAAACAAACGTTCTTCGACTGCTTCTCCTCGACCGACTTGGTCAATTGGACGAAGCACGAACGCATTCTCACCAACGAAAACGTTAAGTGGGCGCGCCGCGCGATGTGGGCGCCGTCCGTCGTCGAAAAAGACGGAAAATATTACTTCTTCTTCGGCGCCAACGACGTTCACGAGGGCGAAGTCGGCGGAATCGGCGTCGCCGTCGCCGACAAACCGGAAGGGCCGTACAAAGATTACCTCGGCAAACCGCTCGTCAACGAAATCGTCAACGGCGCGCAACCGATCGACCAATTCGTTTTCCAAGACGACGACGGAACTTGGTACATGATTTACGGCGGTTGGCGACACTGTAATATCGTCAAGCTTAAGGACGACTTCACCGGCCTCGTTCCGTTCGAAGACGGGACGATCTATCGCGAAATCACGCCGAAAGGTTACGTCGAAGGCCCTTGGGTCAAGAAAATCAACGGAAAATATTACTTCATGTGGTCGGAAGGCGGCTGGACCGGCCCGCATTATAAGGTCGCTTACGCGATCTCCGATTCGCTTTTCGGCCCGCACGAACGCATCGGCGAAATTATCTCGCCGGACCCGAAAGTCGGGATGGGCGCCGGACACCACAGCGTCCTGCAAACGCCGTCCGGAAATTGGTACGCGATTTACCACCGTCGCCCGATTACCGAAACGCACGGCAACCACCGCGCCACTTGTATCGATAAGTTGGAATTTAACGCCGACGGAACGCTCAAACCGGTTACGCTGACTTACGAAGGCGTCGAAGCCGACCCGATCGACGCGAAGTAAGCGACGCAAAAACGACGGTTGAACCAACGCCGAATTTTTCGGTTGCGCGGCGTTTGGAGACGGCGCGCTTAGAGACGGCGTCGCGATTTCGGTCGCGGCGCCGTTTTTTTGACCGTCGCTTTTGGGGGGCGATGTTTGGCGACGTTTTGTCGTTGTTTTGGGGAACGGCGCTTGGCGACGTTTTGTCGTTGTTTTGGGGGAACGGCGTATGGCGACGTTTTGTCGTTGTTTTTGGAGAACGGCGTTTGGCGACGTTTCGGCGGCGGACGGCAAGAACGAGAAAACGCCGACGCGGGAAACGTCGGCGTTTGAGGCGAACGCGTCGAAATACGGAACAACGCGCGAGTTAGGCGGGGAAAAATAGGGGCGAAATAAGGACACGAGGAAAAGTCAAGTAAAAAAACGCCGCTCGGAGGTTGAGCGAACCGAGCGGCGCCGCTTACCGTCGGCGAGAGGCAAATATCGACGACGGGTCGCTTAACGGAGATCGCGCGAACGACGGCAAAAAGTTAAACGCTGAAAAAACAACGACTTCTTTGTCGACGCGATCGTTAGCGGAAAAAAGTTAACGCGTCGCCAAGTCTTCGTCGCGACGTTGCCGCTGTTCCCAATAACGGCGTTCCCAAAGGTCGTACTGCGGGTCGCCGTAACGGAAGGTAAAGGACGCGTCCGGGAGTTGACGACCGTCGGCGCGAGGTTTCGAACGCATTCTAACGATTAGCACGGCTCGATTTGGGCGTTCGACAACGTAGGATTCGGGGTTCATTGGAGGCGCTCCAAAGCAAAACGGGAAAGAAAGCGAACCGCGTCGCTCTCGATATTGGTTAAACCGCGCGAAGACGGCAAGGTTCCGCGGAATCGCGATTTTTTTTCGAAATTTAGGCAAATTTTTCTAAGGCGAAAAAAGAGCGGGGAACGGTCGGCGCAAACGGTCGGCGAAACGGCGGGTTAGCGGGCGCGGAGCCGAACGACGGCGCGTCGCGTTAGGTCGACGGCGTAAAACGCGACGACGGCGGCGACCTCCGCGACGATCGAAACGAGTCGCTGAACCAACGCGACGATCGTCGCCAACGTTTCGGCGGACGTCGTAAAGCCCGCGTTTTCCGGCGCTTGCAGGAGCGTTGTAAAGAACTGTATCAGCAAAATCGTCAGCGCCGCCTCGCGAACGCCGAGTCCGCCCGGCGCGATCGCGACCGCGAAACCGAAAACGACCGCCAACGCCGACGCCGCGACGAGAAGGGGCGCCGACGACCAAAAGGAACCGACGGCGACGCCGATCGCGCCGATCGCCGCCCAAAGAGAAAGACCGAAAAAGAGCCAAAGAACGCTCGTTAAGCCGACGCCGACGAACAACGAACGCCAAGTCAGCGAACGGAACCGGTCTTGAAGCGTCGGGTCGT
>JAFTUJ010000209.1 GCA_017466305.1 Thermoguttaceae bacterium | reverse complement strand
TTAAACGGCGGCGACTTTGCCGGTTTTGACGTTTAAAGCGTTGGAAACCGGCGCGTTCCCCCGGGCGTTTGACGTCGACCGGCGGCGACTTTGCCGGTTTTGACGATTTTTGACGGGAAAAACGTCGCGTCGAGCGTTCTTCGGCGCGACGTTTTCCCGATGTTGACGTTATTTAAGCGAAAATTTAACGAATAAAACGACGAAATGAGCGATTCGACGAATAAAACGAGAGAAGATTGGTACGACGAGTGCGTCGCGTTGCAGCAAGACGGCGAGTTGGCGCAAGCGGTTTCCGAGTTGAAGCGGCTGATCGAAGCGCACCCGGATTACGGGCTGGCGCGCCTTGCGTTGGCGGTCTTCGCGCAGCAAAAGGGCGACGAGGAACTCGCGCTCGAATCGATGCAAAAGGCTTGCGAGCTGGAGCAGGACGACCCGTTTTACTTCACCGCTTTTAGCGCGCTGGCGATCAAATGCGGGTCGCGCGAGTTGGCCGAAGAGGCGCTTTGGAAGGCGCAAGAGGCCCGAATGGCCGCGCAAATGAAGAAAATGAGCGAGTTGCGTAAAAAGGAACTCGCCGATCGCGAAGAGCGCGACGCGCAACGAATCGCCTCCCGCAAGGAGAACGGCGTCGACGTCGACGAAGACGACGAAGCGGAAGACGCCGAAACGTCGAACTGAGCCGAGTCGACGGCGCGACGAGAAAAGCGGCGCGGCAAGAGTAAAGACGCGGCGGCGTTCGACGAGTTCGCGTCGCGTTATTGAATTTTGGAAGCGAATAAAAGAAAGGGAAGCGAAAATGACCGCGACGCGAAAAGAGCGCGTTCTTATCGTCGACGACGAGCCCGTCAATCAAGAGCTGTTGGAAGCGTTTTTGATCGGTTGCGATTACGACCTGGACTTTGCCGCCGACGGCGCGGAGGCGTTGGAAAAGGTAAAATCGTTTGAACCGGACTTGGTTTTGCTCGATATTATGACGCCCAAGTTGAGCGGCTTTGAAGTTTGCGAGCAAATCAAGAAAGATCCCGAAACTGCGGGAACGATGGTGCTGATGGTAACGGCGCTTTGCGAACTCGGCGACGTCGAGCGCGCGGTGAAGGTCGGTTGCGACGACTATTTGAGCAAGCCGGTCAACAAGGCGGAGCTTCTCAAACGCGTCGAAAATATGTTGAAATTGCGCGCCGTTACGAACGAACTCGAACGGTTGCGCCGATATATCGACTCAATGGAAGACGCGACTTCGCCGAAGCAAAACGGCTGACGGTCGCGTGCGCCGTCGAGCGGTCGAAAACGCCGAACAGGAAGCGCGAAATGCGAAAGCTTATAAGAAGCGAGCTGAGCGGTTGGACGGCTCCGGAAGCGTGTTGGATTTTTTTAGCGTGCGCCGTTCTCGCCGGTTTGTACGTTTATTGGGGCGATTCCTGGACGGGGATCGTTTCGGCGACTTCCGGCGTCGCTTGCGTCGTTTTAACCGGCAAGGGAAAACTGTCCGCGTATCTTTTCGGGCTCGTCAACTGCGTTTTGTATTCGATTATTTCTTATCGCGCGACGCTTTACGGCGAGACGATGTTGAACGCGCTCTATTATATTCCGATGCAATTCGTCGGTTTTGCGCTTTGGCGAAAGCATTTTGACGCCGAGCGCGCCGAGGTGATAAAACGACGAATGCGTCCGACGACTTGGGCCGCGACCGTCGGAATCGTCGCGTTGGCGACGGTTGTATACGGCGTTTTTTGAAGCGTATCGGCGACGCGACGCCTTTTGTCGACGCGTTTACGACGGTCGCTTCGGTGGCGGCGATGGCGCTGTCGGTCAAACGTTTTGCCGAACAGTGGCATATTTGGGTCGCGGTCGACGTATTTAGCGTTTATATGTGGGCGCTCGATCTTCGCGCGGGGAGCGATAATTGGGCGACGCTTCTGATGTGGTGCGTTTATCTGATGAACGCCGTCGTGATGTTGGTAAAATGGGAAAAGGAGGCAAGACGTGGGAACGCGGTATAAAGTCGGAATGTACGGCGGCGCGTTCGATCCGCCGCATCTTGGCCATTTGACGAATATGGCGAAAGCCGCGGCCCTTTGCGAAGAGCTTTACGTCGTTATTTGTTGGAGCGAAGGGCGCGAGTCGACTTCAAAAGAGTTGCGTTATCGTTGGATTCTCAATAGTTTGAAACATCTCGACAACGTAAAAATCCTATTTTTAGAGGACGACGCGGCGACCAAAGCGGAGTACGACGCCGACGACTATTGGCAAAAGGGGGCGCGAGCGATTAAAGCGGCGATCGGCAAAACGATCGACGCGGTCTTTTGCGGAAGCGATTATCGAGGAACGGGACGTTTCGAGAGTTTGTACGCTCCGGAGGCGGACGTCGTTTATTTTGATCGCGCGGCGATTCCGATTAGTTCGACGGAGATACGCGCGAATCCGAGTCGATATTGGGATTACATTCCCGCCGTTTGCAGGGATTATTACGCGAAAAAGGTCTTGATTGTCGGGAGCCAAAGCGTCGGGAAAACGGTGTTGACGCAAAATCTCGCGTTGGCGTACAATACGACGTTCGTCGCCGAAGTTGGGCGGGCGACCTGCGATTTCGCGGGCGGCGAAGAACTGATGATTGCCGACGATTTGTATGAAAATCTGTTGAGACAGCGCGTCAACGCGACGGACGCCGCTAAAACGTGCAACCGGCTCCTTTTCGTCGACACCGACGCAATCACGACGTTATTTTACGCTCGCTATTTGATTAAGGAGCCTGAAAAGCTCGCGTCGTGCGAAAAAATCGCGGCGGGAATCAACGAAATCAACGATTGGGATTTGGTTCTTTTTTTGGAACCGGACGTTGATTTTGTTCAAGACGGAACGCGCAACGAAGATTTTCGGGCGCAACGAATCGAATATAGCGAACGTATCAAAAGCGCGTTGCGGGAACACGGCGTCGAGTTTAACGAAATTAGCGGCGATTACGCCGAGCGGTTCGAAGCGGCAACGCGTTTGATCGAGGAAAAATTGGGAATTACGACGCGTTTTTGACGGCGGCTTAGCGGTCGAATCGTCGAAGAGCGTCGCTCGCTTGGAAGCGGTCGAATCGTTGGGAATAGACGGTTGGGCGCTTTGAAACGGTCGCGACGTTTGGGAAAAACAGGCGGTCGGCGTAAATAGGAGAGACTGCGAAACTTTAAGGAGCGCGAACGATAAAAAATTTCGAGTAATCGGAACGGAAACGCGATTAATCGACAATAATTCGTCCAAAGCGGCGCGACGGCGCTTGGCGCTTGGGCGGTCGTTCCTTATTTTGCGGGCGAACGGGCGAAGACGGTTGCCGAACAAGCGCCGAGCGATCGGCTCCGCGTCGCGGCGGTCGGCGTCGGCCCGATGGGATACGGCGATCTTTGCGAATTTCTTGCCGCTTGAAACGCTCGATTCGTTGGGATTCGCAAAACGAAAAGATTGTCGGCGGCGTTTTCGCGTCGCGGAAGACGACGTTTAAACGAAAAATAATGGGGGTACCGAAAATAACGGGAATACCGAAAATAACGGGAATACCGAAAATAGCGGGAATACCGAAAATAACGAGCGCGGCGAAAGGAGGGCGGCGATGAAACGAACGACGAACGAATCGGAAAAGTCGGAAAAAACGGAAAACTCGACGCAAACCGCTCCGGCGCGACCGTCGGCGGTCGGCGCTTGGGTCTTGGCGGCGCGACCGAAAACGCTCTCCGCGGCGTTCGTTCCGGTCTTGGTCGGCGTTTCGTTGGGCGCCGCGGACTTGGCGGCGCGCGGCGCGGTCGATTCGTTTTCCGTTTTAGCGGCGTTTTGTTGTTGCGGTTTCGCGTTGTTGGCGCAAATTGCGGCGAATTTCGCGAACGATTATTCCGATTATAAGAAAGGCGCGGACGGCGAAGAGCGCAAGGGCCCGGCGCGAGCGGTCGCGTCCGGTTGGATTTCGCCGCGAGCGATGGCGGTCGGAACGTTCGTCGCGTTGGCGGCGGATTGAGTTTGCGGGTTGGCGTTGTTTCAGATCGTCGGTTGGAACTTGGTCGC
>JAFTUJ010000208.1 GCA_017466305.1 Thermoguttaceae bacterium | reverse complement strand
GCGTTCCGACGGTCGAGAACGTTAAAAAAGAAAAGGTAACGAACCGGGCAACACAAGTGAAAAAGGGAGGAAGAGGGGAAGCGGGGGAGTTGAAAACGGGTGAAACGGGTGAAACGGGTAAAATGGGCGAAGCGGGATGGGGGGCGAACCCTTAACGGGTCGACGTCGGGAGCGCTCGCGGCATTATATAGTAGCCGCGCGGCGTCGAAACGGCGTCCATCGCTTGCTCGAGCGGTTCGTTTTGCTTGCTCAATCCCGAAAGCCCGAGCGAGGTCGTCCAACTTTCAAGCTCTTCGTATCGAACGACTTGGACCTTCTTGTCCGTTAGGCCCGCCGCTTCGATCGCCGCGTCGATCGCGTCGTCGAGGAAGCCGATTTTGTCGATTAGACGGAGTTCCAACGCTTGTTTCGCGGTGTAAATTCGACCGTCGGCGACGCGGCGGAGTTCGGCGTCGCGTTCTTGGGCGAGCGCGGTATCGACCGGTTCGTCGTCTTCGCTGTTTTTGCTATTTTGACTATTTTCTTTATCTTCGCCGCTTTTCTCGGTTGCGCCGCGATACCAAGGGCGCCCGTCGCGAACGACGTCGAGGAATTGTTCGTAACTTTCGTCGACGAGCGCTTGCCAAACGGCGGTTTCCTCCGGCGTCGGCTTCTTCATGAAGTCGCCCATTCCCTTCATCGGGCCGCTGACGATCGGGGTCGACGCGACGCCGATTTTTTCGCAAAGCTCCGACGCGTCGTACATCGAGACGATAACGCCGATCGAGCCGGTCAGCGTCGAGCGTTCCGCGTAGATTTGGTCGGCCGCGGTCGCGATATAATAACCGCCGCTCGCCGCGACGTCGCCCATACTGGCGATAATCGGAACGTCGAGTTCGGCTTTTAGGTCTTGCAGGAGCGTGTAATAGTAGTCGCTGCCGGCGATGGTGCCGCCGGGCGAGTTGATTCGCAAGACGACGCCGCGAACGCGTTCGTCGTCGGCGATGCACTCGATCGCTTCGCGCAAAAAGCCGTATTCGTCCGTTTCGATAACGCCTTCGATCGGCAAGACGACAATTTTGCCCGGCGCGGTTTCGTCGCCGGAAATCGTTTCTTCAAGGACGAGATTCGATTCCGAAGACTCGCTTAACGCGCCGGCGATTCCGACGATCGCCGCGAAAAACAGGAAAAAGGACAAAAAACAAAAAGTCGCGACGCTCGCGACGGAAGTCGTTAGGTCTTTAAAGAAAAGAGCCCAAAATCCGATCGGACGCGGCGGAGCGTTGAACGGCGAGCGCGGAGCGGCGTTGGTCGAGGCGGCGTTGGTCGAAGCGGCGTTGGTCGAGGCGGCGTTGGTCGAAGCGGAATTCGACGAGGCGCGCGGTTTGGGAGCCGAATCCGGCGTCGCCGCGTCGTCGTTGGGGCGCGCTTCGTTAAACGAGTCCAACGGCGAAGTTAAAAGGGGAGCGACGGGCGCGAAATCGTCCGTTGCGTTCGGGGACGTTTGATTGTTTTGTCCGTTATTTTCGGAGGTCATCGGGTAAATCCTTATAAGGCTTGTTGGCAAGTGGGCGCGTTTGCGTTCGAGCGCGACCGCCCCTAACCTATTATACGCAATTTAGGCAAAGAGGGGAAGACCGGCGCCCTTTTTTAACGAGCGCAATTTTGACGCCGGCGCGTTCGGTTGCGTTCGGTTGCGTTCGGCGGGAAATTTTTCAGGGAGGAAAAGCTTTTGCGTCGCGTTTATCGCAAGGAAAACGCGACGCAAAGCGAAAAACGCAGGACCGCGCGACGTCAATCTTCGCGTACTCGGAGTTCGCGGCGGGATTGGAGGCGAGTGGAAACGGCCGCGCAGGCGTATCGGACGCCTTCCGGCGAACGGGAGAACGCGGCGCAGTCTTCCGTCGAGAGACCGAGGCGAGCGCCGGTTGCAAACGCGTCGATATCGGCGGCGAGATAGAGGAAACTCCAGTCGTAAACTTCCGTTTGACGCTTGACGCGTTCCTTAACGTCGGCGTTTGTGAAACGTTGGCTGGCGTTTTCTTCGCCGTCGGTCAAAATCGCGACGACGACGTCGCCCGGGCGCTCCGCCGGCGGCATTGCGGCGAATTCCGCGCCAAGTTCGTCGATCGCTTGGCAAACGGCGTCGTTCAACGCGGTCATGCCGTTGCAACAATAATCGCGCATTAAGTTGTTTTCGAACGTCGCAAGGTCGGCGGCGCGAACGATGCGCTCGGTCGAGTTCGAGAATTGGTAAACGTCGAGGACGGTTTTGCCCGGTTTTTGACTTTGTTCGGCGACGAAAGCGTCGAACGTTCCTTTAACGTCGTTTTCGACGGAGCTCATCGAACCGGACGCGTCCAAAACGACGCAGACGTGAAGATAGTCGCGGCGCGGCCCTTCCGACGTTTGGGCGGGCGACGTTTCTTGAGCCTTCGAGGCGTTGTTGAGAAAACCTTTCAGGTACTTGGAGAGCGGGTTCGACATAATCGTTCCTTTACTTTTAAAGCGAATGTTGTTTTAAAACTGTTGATTTCTAATGAATTAGGCGAGCGTCGGTTAAGGCGACAAACGGAAGTCGTCGGAAAACAAGACGGTCGCTCCGGGGTAGGATTGTTCTTACCTTGCAACTTAAAGAGGGGGAAAAAGGCGCGTTTTGATAAGAAAAAAAGGAGATTTTGGAGAAAAAAGGGAAAACAAAGGAAATAAAGAAAAACGGCGCGTTTATAAAAAATGAAACGCGCCGCAATCGTCGAAGAAAGCGAACGGAAGCCGGGGGGGCGTCGGGGGAGGGGAACGTCGCGAAAAACGGCGGCGTTGCGAACGCGGGCGGCGCGAAAAACGGCGGCGTTGCGAACGCGGGCGGCGCGAAAAACGGCGGCGTTCGCAACGCGGATTTCGCGAAAAACGGCGGCGTCGCGGTTTATTTAACGTTTGCGGGCGACGTCGGCGGCGTCCAGCGGTAAAGGATGTTTTTGCCGCGCCAATCCTCTTCGACGAGAATTAAATAGTCGCCGTTTTGGCGTTGGAGCGCGGCGACCGAGTACGGCATGTCCTGCCAACCGGCTTCTTCGCCGACGGCTCCGCCCGGAACGAACGCGCCGAGAACTTTGCCGGTCGCCGCTTCGAGCGCGTATGTCCGTTGGCGTCCTTCGTCGGCTTTGACCATTCCGCAAAAAATATAGTCGCCGGCGACGTCGAGACCTTCCGGCGAGAGCGGTTTGCCGTTTTCGCCGGTCGGGTTGACCGGAAGCGGAACCGTCCAAGCGATTTTCGGCGAGCCCGACGTCCAGCCGTCGTAACGGCGAAGCGTCTTGCCGCAAACGCCCCAAGAGTCGATTTCGTCCGATTTTAGATAACCGCTCAAATAAAGCGTATCCGTTTCGGGAACGTAATAAATCCGGCGAACGAGTTCGAAATCTTCCGGCCAAGGCCAAGCGTCCGGGTTTTCCGTATCGTAAATCGGCGCGTAAAGGTTCGGAACGTCCGCCGACTCGACCTTGCGCCAACCTTGGAAGCGATAGCGGCGAATCGAGCGCGTTTTGTGATGGTCGCCGTGCCAAACGTCGCCGTTTTCGTCCATCCGCCAAGCCCAAGTTTCGTCGTCGGAGCGGATTTTTCCGACCGGGCGCGCGATTTGGCCGCCGTTTTCCTCGTCGAAGGAATAGAAGTTGAATCCGCCGCCGTATTGGCCGATCGTGTAAAAGAGACGGCGACCTTCGAGCGTTTTGACGAACGTGCTCGCGCCGTAAAACGGACGTTCGTCCTCTTCTTTAGAATAACGGAGCGCGTCGACGGTCGTCGCGACTTGCCGCCAATCGAGGTCGGCGTTTTTCGAGTCGGGATCGAGTTCGAGAATCGCCGTTCGCGTGTAAATCCGGGCGCCGTCGGCGGTCGCGTCGAAACCGAACGTGTCGACGAACGCGCAGTTCGCCAGTTCCCAACGGAGCGAACCGTCCGGAGCGAACGAGCGCAAAACGAGCGTTCCGACCGGCGCGCCGTTGAAACCGAGCGAAACGTAAAGATTTCCTTGCGCGTCGGTTCCGGCGCCGCGCGGCGAGTAAAGTCGCGTCGGGAACGTTTCGCCGTCGGCGAGGCGGCGCCCTTTCGCGTCGGTCGTTTGCGAGAAGAGGCCTCCTTGGGCGCCGAACGTTTTCGTCAGTTTCGGCGCGTTCGGCTTCGAGACGTCGAAGAATTTGACCTGTTGGTCGGGCCCGTCGTCGCAAACGATCAGGAGCGCCGGGTTTTTCGCGTCGAAGGCGAGGGACGTCGGGGCGCCGAGCGTCGGGAACGCGCCGACTTTCGCTTCCGTCAACGTTTTGCCGTCGGCGCCCAAGCGGAGAAGCCGGATTCGATCGTCGACGAGAACCCAAACGCCGCCGCGACCGTCGAGAACGACGTCGCGAATCTCGGGGCCGGTTTTTTCGTCTTTTTTATCGTCGTTGGCGTCTTTGCCGTCGTTGTTTTGGGCGGTTTGAGTGGTTTGGGCGGTTTGGAGAGTTTTTGACGCGGCGCCGGGGAGCGTCCAAGTCGCGAACGTTTGGAAGTCTTTCGTTCGTCGCAATTCGAGCGAATTTTTGTAAGAGACCGCCAAAACGCCCTTTTTCGCGTTCGCCCCGAACGGTTCGTCCGGTAATTTTGCCTCGTCGGCGGGTTTCCAAGAGTCGAGATCGTCCGCCGACCCGACGAAACGAATCAGCCGCTTGCCGGTGTTCGCGATGTAAATCTCGTCGCCGTCGAACGCGAGCGCGTTGTTGCCGGTGTTCCAACCCCAAGCGGTTTCCGGAACGTCTTCCTGCTTCAAGAGGACGCGATTCACTTTGCCGTCGCGATGGAGTCCGGCGCAGCGTCCCGCTTCGTCCCAACCGCAACCGGCGAGAACGACGCCGTTCGGCGCGACTTCGATCTCGTCGGCGCCGTTTTGAACCCAATAGCCGAAACCGTTTGGGCCGCCGTTTCCGGGAAAAGTGTTCCCGACCCAACAAACGTCGTATTTGCCGGGGGGCGCGATCGATTTCGCGGCGGAATCGGCGTCGCCGTCGGCTCCGAAAGCGAGCGGCGCGAGGAGGGAAAACGTCGTTAAGGCGCTAAACAAAGTCGATTTTTTCATCGGCGTTTCCTTACTTGCGTAAAAATAGGAGGAACGGGGGAAATAG
>JAFTUJ010000207.1 GCA_017466305.1 Thermoguttaceae bacterium | reverse complement strand
TTCGCCCAAGCGCCCGAATTTCCCCAACTTCTTAGCGACGTCGTTCTCCCGTTTCCCTTAACTTCTTCGCCGCTTTAGGCAACGCCTTATTTCCCTTAACTTCCGTCGTCGGGCCGCAAGAAAACCAAAAACGGAGAGCGACGCGAAATCGCTCTCCGTTTGTTCGACGGGAAGAACCGTTCAAACGCCGTTCATCAGTCGGCGTACCAGTTCGAACCGGCGAAAGTAACGTTGTAATCGTTCAACTCGGCGGAAACCTCGACGTCGCTTTCGAGCGTCGCCCACGGGTTGACGAGAATACCGCCGGCGACCGACGCGACGGCGTTCGACGAAACGCGAACCAGCGAGTCGCCTTCGACCGAAGCCGGAACGACGTATTCCGGAGTCGCGACCGCGCCGCCGAGAATCGCGTCGAGGTTGCAGCCGGCTTTCTTCGCGAGGTTTTCGCGAACGATCAACGCGGCGACGAGCGCGACGTCCATGCAGTTTTTCGCTTCGGCGAAGATCGGTTCGGCCTTGGCGAGTTCGTTATAACGACGGGTCATGTTTTTCGCCCAACGGTTCGCGGCGGCGTCGGCTTTGCCGGTCGCTTTGCGGGAACCGTCTTTCGCGAGCGCTTCGCGTTCGGTCAGAACGGCGACGGAGGAATCGGAAACCTTCCAAACGAGCGAATCGGCGTCGCGATAGACCGTTTCGTATTTCGGTTCCATCCAGAAACGTTGGCCGTAAGCGGCGCTTCCGCGTTTGACCATCGAGAAATAGCTCGCGAAGTTTTTGATTTCCGCTTCGTCGAAACCGAGGCTGAGGCGCTTCATACGGTAGTCGGCGGCGGCCAAGACGTTCGCGACGCGGCTGTCGCTCGGGACGCCTTGGAGGGTAACGTCCATTTGGCCCATCGCGGCGGCGAGTTCTTCCGCCGGCGCCGGCATTTGGAGCGCGGTCAAGCGGGCGATCGCTTCGCGGGTCGGGTCGATCGAGCAGGAAATCGGCGAAACTTTGCCGCCGTTCCAAGCGCTCGAAACGGCCATCAGGTCTTCAAGGCGGAGAACCGGTTTGCCGCTCTTCTTACCGACGAGCGTTCCGCAGTCGGAAACCGTCCACGGTTCGGCCGGACCGACGAGGTAAATATCGTTTTCTTCCGGAACCGCGACGACGTATTCGATCGCCGTCAAACCGCCGAGGCAGCGCGCCGCTTCCGGGATTTCGACGTTGTTCGCTTCGCATTCGGCGACCAACGCGTTCAAGCGTTTGAGCGAGATTTTGCGTTCCGCCGCCGGTTGTTGCAGGTCGGACGGAATTTCGGCCATTTTCGCGGCGACGTCGGCGCTCAGTTCTTGAACGTTCGCGTTGCGGAGAACGCGGTTCGCGTCGACCATGAAACCGCCGACCGCTTCGCGATAACCCCAACGAAGTTCGCGGAATTGGTCGTTGTCGTCGTTGTCGTCGTCATCGTCGTCGTCGG
Source organism: Thermoguttaceae bacterium (assembly GCA_017466305.1). Classification (GTDB taxonomy): domain Bacteria; phylum Planctomycetota; class Planctomycetia; order Pirellulales; family Thermoguttaceae; genus RUG369. The sequence goes on along the minus strand of JAFTUJ010000207.1, from coordinate 4,093 downwards.
CGAACGCGCAGGAAGCCGGAGACCAAGCCGACGGAGTCGTCGTCGCGACGAAACCGACGAACAAGAGCGCGCACATAAGCGTTTTCAGCGCGACGGCGAGCGCCGAATTGGACGAGCGAAGCAGCGAGACGCTAGTTACTTTCATTTTTATTCCTCTGTCAAGTTCTTCCTATCGCGTTGCGCGCCGACAAGCCCGCCGCGCAAAAGCGACGGTTCGGCGCGTTCGAAAGCGCGCGTCGGCGGTTTAAGGTTCGCCGCCGGGACGCGACGGAACGGCTCGAACGCTCCTTCTCCCGGCTATTTTAATAGATTAACCGGAAAACGTCGATTTTACAAGGATATTTTTGAAAAATTTAGCGTTTTCCGCCAACTTTTCGCCGCGAGCCTCTCCTAATCGCGACAATCCCGCTATTCTACCTAACCGTCCGAAACAGTCCGACGGGAAACAAACGGGAAAAAAGCGACGCTCCCAAGCGCCCAAAATCCCCAAAATCCCCGTCTTATCTATATTATACGTCGACCGCGCCGACGCGCAAGGCGACGCGCCCCAATTTCCGTCCGTTTTCTCAAAAAAACGCGACGTTTCGAAAACAATTCTTTACAATCGCGTCAATCTGTGTTATACTCGACGGAACGACCGCGTTCGGCTCTCGTCGCCGGGCGCAAGAACCGCGCGTCTTTCCCAAATTACGCGCTTTCTCCATTTTACGGTCGGCGCGAAACGGCGACGACTTCGACGCCCGCCTTCGTTTTCCCGCCTATATATTAATAAGGACAACATCGATGAAACGCTCTCTCGGCGCGTTTGCGCTCGCGGTTCTCCTTGTTCTCGGCTCGGTCGCGCCCGTCTCGGCGCAACAGTTCCCGGGGAACAACAACGACCGCCCCGTCAACACGATCGAGTCGGTTCGCCGCGCGATCGACGACATGATCTCGCAGTTTGCCGACGATTACCCGAACGGCGAAAAATACCTCGCGGAACTCGCCGAACTCGAAAAAGCGGAGCCGAAAGACGCCGCTTGGGAAGCGAAGTTCGCCGCGTTCCGTCGCAAAGCGCTCCTCGAAAACCCGGCGCTCGACGACCTCGAACTCCTCGTCGTCCGCTCGAACCGTCTCCCGGCGGTCGGCGACAACTTTATGACGATCGACAAAGTGCGGAAAAACGGCTGGAACTGCGAACTCGGCGTTCTCTCCGATTTGCGCGCCGAAAAACCGACCTTCACGCCGATCTACAAACCGACGAACGGCTCGCCGATTCTCGAACCGGAACTCCACTGGGACGGGAACCGCGTCATGTTTACCGCCGTTTCGGACGACAACAAACGTTGGGCCGTCTTCGAAATCGACGTCGAAGGCAAGAACCTCAAAACGCTCTCGCCGACCGACCAACCGGACGTCGACTTCTTCGACTCCTGCTACACGCCGGAAGGGCAAGTAATCGCCTGCTCGAACGCCGGCAAGCAAGGGCTCCCCTGCATCAACGGCTCCGACCCGATGGCGAACATCTACTCCATCGACCCGGAAACGAAGAAAACGCGCCAACTCACCTTCGAGCAAGACTCCGACTGGCACCCGACGCCGTTGAAAAACGGACGCATTATGTATTTGCGTTGGGAATATAGCGACATCATGCACTATTACAGCCGCATCTTGTTCCACATGAACCCGGACGGCACAAACCAAGCGGAACTTTACGGCTCCGGCTCGCTCTTCCCGACCGCGTTCAAACACGCTCGCGAATTCCCGGATTCGTCGAAAATCGTCGGCGTCGGCTCCGGCCACCACGGTCGCGGCGACGTCGGGCGTCTTCTCATTATCGACCCGACGATCGCCCGCAAATATCCGTTCCGCTTCGACCCGCCGTCGAAGGAATGGGGCCCGGAAAACACTCAGCTCGACGTTCACCCGCGCGTTTACCCGACCGAAGAAACCGGTTTCGTTTGCGAAATCCCGGGTTACGGTCGCGACGTCGTCGGGAACGTCCTCGACATGCAGTCGACCGGCTTGAAATATAACTTCGTTTTCCCGTATCCGCTTTGCGAGAACTACATTCTCGTCAACTGCGAAATCGCGGGCGCGCCGGGCACGTACGGTCTTTACCTCGTCGACACGTTCGACAACATGACGCCGATCTCCGTCGTCGAAAAAGAGGGCTTCTTCTTCCCGACGCCGCTCGTCGAGCGCGACCTGCCGCCGACCCTTCCGAACCGCGTCGTCGAAGGCGAAAAAGAAGCGACCGTTTTCATCACCGACGTTTACAACGGTTTCGGCACGAAAGACGTTCCGCGCGGCGAAATCGCCGGACTGAAAATTTTCGCCTATCACTTCGCCTACCTGCGCACCGGCGGGCACGAGTCGGTCGGCGTCCAAAGCAGTTGGGACATTAAGCGCCTCCTCGGTTACGTTCCGGTCGAAAAGGACGGCAGCGCGTTCTTCAAAATTCCGGCGAACACGCCGCTGGCGATTCTTCCGGTCGACAAAGACGGCGCCGCGATTCAGCTCTTCCGCAGCTGGTTCGTCGGGATGCCGGGCGAAAACGTCAGTTGCAACGGCTGCCACGAGTCGCAACTCGACGCGACCCCGTCCGTCTTGACCGAAGCGTCGCGCCGCGAACCGAGCGAAATCCAAGAATACTTCGGCCCGGCGCGGTCGTTGACGTTCGAACTCGACCTTTACCACCGCGTCGTCAAGAAATACTGCATCGGTTGCCACGACGGTTCGAAAGACGACCGCCCGAGCTTCGCCGACGCGTCGAAGGCGTACAACGCGATTCACCCGTTCGTTCGCCGCCCGGGTCCGGAAACCGACATGGACGTTCTCCCGCCGTACGAATATCACGCGTCGACGAGCGAACTGATCCAAATGCTCGAAAAGGGCCACTACAACGTCAAACTCGACGACGAAGCCCATCGCCTCCTCGTCAACTGGATCGACTTCAACGCGCCTTGGCGCGGCAAGTGGGGGAACGAGCCGGAAGCGAAACGCCGCCTCGAACTCTCCGCGCTCTACGCCGATTCCGCCGCGGTCGACGTCGAAAACGAATACGACCGCTTGCTGAAAGAAATGCAAGCCAAACCGGCGCCGGAATTCGTCCAACCGCCGAAATACGAAGCGCCGACCGACAAACTCGGCGACGATTGGGCGTTCGACGAAGCGAAAGCGAAAGCGATGCAAGAAGCGGCGCTCGCCGGCGGCGCTCCGGTTAAAACGGTCGAACTCGCCGACGGCGTTAAGATCGAATTCGTCCGCATTCCGGCCGGTAAATTCGTCATGGGTTCGCTCGACGGTTACGCCGACGAAAACCCGCGCGCCGTCGTCGAAATCAAAAAACCGTTCTGGATGAGCAAAACGGAAATCACGAACGCGCAATACGGCGCCTTCGACCCGGAACACGACACGCGCTACATCGAGGAACACGGGAAAGACCACATCGTCCCGGGTTACATCGCCAACCACGCGAACCAACCGGTCGCCCGCGTCTCTTGGAACGAAGCGCAAAAGTTCGTCGAATGGCTGAACGAAGAAAAGGGCGTCAAAGCCGCTCTTCCGACCGAAGCGCAATGGGAATGGGCCGCGCGCGCCGGGAACGCCTCGAAGTTCTACTTCGGAACCTTCGACGCCGATTTCTCGAAGTTCGCGAACCTCGCGGGCGCCGAACGTCGCAAGCTCTACACGACTTGGGAAAGCGGCGCGACGATTCACCTTCGCCGCGATTACCCGGAAAACAGCGTCTTCCCGCTCCGCGACGACCGTTTCGCCGACAAATGGTTCACGGTCGATTACGTCGCCCAATACGCGCCGAACGCTTGGGGCCTTAGCGACATGATCGGGAACGTCGCCGAGTGGACGCGCTCCGACTACGCCGCCTATCCTTACGTCGACGGCGACGGGCGCAACGCTCTCGACGCGAAAAACCGCAAGACGGCGCGCGGCGGCTCTTGGGCCGACCGTCCGAAAGTCGCGGGTTCCTCGTTCCGTCAAGGCTACTTGCCTTGGCAAAAAGCGCACAACGTCGGCATTCGTCTGATCATCGAAGACTGACGCGCTAACCTCCGTCGACGCGCCGATTAAGACACGTTCTTAGCGGCGCGTC